>JAFAJR010000273.1 GCA_019236085.1 Candidatus Dormiibacterota bacterium | reverse complement strand
CGCGACAGCAATGACGAGCCCTGCCAGGGCTGCGATATCGAGTGGA
Organism: Candidatus Dormiibacterota bacterium; assembly: GCA_019236085.1. Lineage (GTDB taxonomy): Bacteria > Chloroflexota > Dormibacteria > Aeolococcales > Aeolococcaceae > JAFAJR01. Next base: position 4,337 of record JAFAJR010000273.1, on the reverse strand, counting down.
ATGGGAGTAAACCTCGGGTGGAGGCCGGCGGCCTCGTGACGTTGTGTCCCGCGCCAGCCCTGAGCCGCGCCCGTTGCCGCTCCCGGGAGCCTGAAAGCAGGCGCCGGGTGGCCGCGTGGGACAACGGGATTGTACGGGCCGGGCGACGACTCCGACAGGTCCGCCGCGCTTCCTTCCTCGGGCGACTACGCTGTGACCCCTGTGAGCGAGGGAAGGATGACTGGCGGCGTCCGAGGGCGAGACCTCCTCTCAATGCCGCCCGCCGCACCCCCGCCAGTGACGGCGGAGGAGGCCGCGTGGGTGCTCGAGCTGGAGCGCGACCTCAGAGCCGACCGGCCGGCGGCCCTCACCGCGCTGCTGTCGGCCACCGTCCTGCTGCGCTCGGCGGTGGTGGCCGCCGGCGTGGCGGTGCAGTTCGACATCACCGACCTGGCCGGCGGGCGGCCCAACGCGGTGACGATCGGGCTGGTCGGCGCCGCCCAGGCGGTGACCGAGATGGTGTTCGCCCCGGTGCTGGCGCGCTACGCCGACCGCCTCGGCCGGTCGCGGTTCCTGGTGGCGGGCCCGGCGCTCGGGGTGCTGGCCGCCCTGCTTCTCCTCCTGGGCGTGACCCCGCTGCAACTCGGCACCACCCGTCTCATCGAAGGTGTCGGGGCGGCGGCGTTCACCCCGGTGGCGCTGGCGCTCATCGCCGCCAGCACCACCCACGACCCCGCGATCCGCGCCCGGGCCAGCGGCGCCTTCGAAGGGGCAACCCTGGCCGGCTACGCCGGCGGCTTCCTGCTGGGGCCCTTCGCCTGGCACTCGCTGCACCGTGGCGCGTTCGTGGTGATTGCCGCCGTGTACCTGGCGGCGGCGGCGGTCTGCCTCCGCTTCGTCCCCCGCATCCCGCCGCTGCCGGTGTCAGGGCTGGCCGCGGTGCTGCGCTCGGTGACCGGACCCGGGCCCATGCGCGCCTTCCTTCCCGCCTGGCTCGCAGGCTGGGCAATGCTCGGCGCCTTCCTGGCCAACCTCCCGGCGCTGCTCCGCCACCAGCGAGTCGCCGGGCAGGCGTTGATGCACCACTTCGACGAGCGGCTGATCAGTGGTGTGCTGGTGGGCTGGATCCTGCTGTTCCTGGTGGGCATCGCGCTGTGGACGCCGTACCTGGCGCGCAGCCGGCCGCTGGGCGTGATGCGGCGGGCTGTACCCGGGGCCTGGCTCATCCTGCTGGGGCTCTTCGCCCTCAACACCCTGGGGCTCGACTACTCGCCGCTGTTCATCCCCATCGCCGGCGCGGGAATCCTCTACCTCGCCGGGTTCGGGCCGGCGGCGGTGAACTACCTCGCCGACTGCTCTGAGGTGCTGCAGGCCGACCGCGCGGCGCTGATGTCCTTCTACACGGTCGCGCTGGCCGGGGGTGGGGCGCTTGGCGCCGTTCTCGGTGGCGTGTCGATCAGGCTTTTCCAAGCCGACGGCCTGCTAGGCCTGGGCCTCCTGCTCTCCTTGGTGACCTTCGGGCTGCTCCTCCTGGCTCGCCGCGATGAGGCTCCCCACCTGTCCCTGCGACCGGCCTGAGCTCTCACCAGGCCCAGGTTTCGCGTGTACTTCATGGCGTCGCAACCGCGGTGACGCGGCGGCTATGGTTGCAGGCGTGGATGCCGGCGGCCACGACAGGGCTCGCGCCCTGCTGCGCGATGCCGTTCTGGTCGACGGCCACAACGATCTGCCGTGGGCGCTGCGGAAGCTGAACGACGGCAACCTGGACGCCTACGACATCGGCGTTCGTCAGACGGCCACGCACACCGACCTCCCGCGGCTGCGCGAAGGGGGTGTGGGCGCGCAGTTCTGGTCTGTCTACGTCCCGTCGACGCTCCCCGAGGGTGAGGCGGTGCGCACCGTGCTGCAGCAGATCGCCCTGGTGCACGAGATGGTCGCGCGATGCTCCGATTCGCTGGTCCTGGCCCGGTGCGTGGACGATGTCACGGCGGCGTCAGAACGAGGCCTCATCGCATCATTGATCGGAGCTGAGGGCGGGCACTGCATCGCCTCGTCGCTTCGCGTGCTGCGCATGCTGCACCGGCTTGGCGTGCGTTATCTCACGTTGACGCACAACGACAACACGCCGTGGGCGGACTCGGCCACTGACGAACCGCAGCACGGAGGCCTCACCGATTTCGGCCGCGAAGTGGTGCATGAGATGAACCGTATCGGGATGCTCATCGACCTCTCCCACGTGAGTCCCGCCACGATGCATGCTGCACTCGACAGCAGCTCGGCGCCTGTCATCTTCAGCCATTCCTGCTGCCGTGCCGTGGCCGACCATCCACGCAATGTTCCCGACGACGTGCTGCTGCGCCTGCGAGACAACGGCGGCGTGTGCATGGCTACGTTCGTGCCGGAGTTCGCGTCGCGCGACGTTGCCGCCTGGACCGCCAGGATGACTGCTGCGATGCGAGCGAAGGGTCTGAACCCACGCGATCATCAGGAGCGGCGACGTTTCGAGGAGACCGCTGCCGCGGATGACCCGCGGCCCGACGCGCACGTTTCTGACGTCGCTGACAATATCGACCACATTCGCGAAGTTGCCGGCGTGGACCACACAGGCGTCGGCGGTGACTTCGACGGTTGCGACGTGCTTCCTCTCGGCCTCGAGGACGTGAGCCGCTATCCGCTGCTGTTCACCGAGCTCATGGCCCGGGGATGGAGTGACGACGATCTGCGCAAGCTGGCCGGCGGCAACCTGCTCCGGGTGCTGCGCCAGGCTGAGCAGGTGAGCGCCGCGGCGTCGTGAGCAGCCTGTCGGACAACTGGGAGTCGCAGGGACATCGGGGCGGACTGCATCCCTCGGCAGCGCTGCGGCAGAGCATGCTCTGGGCCTCGAGGCGGCACACGATCAAGCGCGCGGTGTCGGGCGCTCCACTGACGCGCACGCTGGTCAGGCGTTTCGTGCCGGGAGAGGATGTCGACAGTGCCGTCGACGCGGCGCGTTCGCTTGCCGCGCGTGGCCTGCGCTGCTCACTGGATCACCTCGGCGAGGACACCAGAGACGTTCGCACGGCGTCGGCAGCGGTGGCGGCATACCGATCGGTCATTCACAGCCTGAGCGAGGCGCGGCTCACCGCGTTCGCCGAGGTGTCGGTGAAGCTGTCGGCGATGGGTCAGGGAATCGACGAGGGCATGGCCTTCGACAATGCGACGGCGGTGTGCGAGGCCGCGCGGGCAGCCGGCACCACTGTCACGATCGACATGGAGGACCACACCACCACCGATTCGACACTGACGATCGTGCAGCGGCTGCGCGCGGATTTTCCTGAGACCGGCGCCGTCATCCAAGCCTCGCTGCGTCGCTCGGAGGACGACTGTCACACGCTCGCCCGTGCGGGCTCACGCGTTCGTCTGTGCAAGGGTGCGTACCAGGAGCCGGTGTCGGTTGCCTGGCAGAGCCGCAACGACGTCCGCTCGGCGTTCGTGCGCTGTTTGCGAGTTCTGGTCGATGGTGGCGCATACCCCATGGTCGCCACCCACGATCCGGCACTCATCAGCGTGTGCCGCCGCCTCTTCGCCGGCTCCGCGGCGCACGGTGGTCACGAATTCCAGATGCTGTACGGCATACGGCCCGACGAGCAGACCCGTCTGGTCTCACAGGGCGAGACGATGCGTGTCTACGTGCCGTTCGGCACGCAGTGGTATGGGTACCTCATGCGCCGCATGGCAGAGCGCCCTGCGAACCTCGGGCTGGTGCTGCGGGCGCTGACCAGTCGAGGTTGAGGGCGTGGCCTCCGCCCAGCATTAACAGACGGGGTCGAAAGCGTTAATCCTGTGGGAGCGTCCGCAGCACCTTGCGCACAAGCTCTGTGGAAAACCCCCGGCGCTGCAGCGCTGCCGCGACGCGTCGCAGGGCGCGCTCGTCCAGCGAGCCGCGCTTCCGCTCCCGCTCGAGGAGCGCTTGGGCCGCGTTGCGTGCGGTGGCCTCCTCGTCGCCCAGCATCTGCAGCAGCGAGCCGTCGATCACCGCCCGGCTGATCCCGCGGCGGCGGAGGTCGGCCGCTGCCCGGGCCATGCCGTGGCCGCGCCGGGTATGTCGTCCGGCGATGGAGGCTGCCAGTGCCGAGTCGTCAACGTAGCCGTGTTCCCGGCAGCGCTCGACAGCCGCCTCGGCAGCGGCAGCATCGAAGCCGCGACGAACCAGGCGGCGGCGAAGGTCTTCGGCTGACTGTGCGGCGCCGCCGAGGATGCGCACCGCGGCCGACTCAGCCGCCCCGGGGTCGGCGGCACTGAATTGCTGGCCGGGCTGCGCGGCAGGCACCTGCTGCTGCCGCGCTCCGGGCCGGTGGCTACGCAACGGGAACGGCTTG
>JAFAJR010000204.1 GCA_019236085.1 Candidatus Dormiibacterota bacterium | reverse complement strand
GCACGGCGACGGCGTGAAGACGATCGCTCTCAGAGTGCCCGATGCCACCGCTGCGCATCGCGCAGCGACGGCTCGTGGCGCGCGCACCGTGCAGGACCCACAGCGTGTGGAGGACGAGCACGGCGTCATCACCTTTGCCAGCGTCGCCACCTATGGCGACACCGTGCACACCTTCGTGGAGCGCGACGAGTACACCGGGGCGCACTGGCCCGGGTACCGCGACGACACTCGCAGCGGCGCCGGCGTCGGCCTGCACCACATCGACCACACGGTGGGCAACGTCGAGAAGGGAAAGATGGACGACTGGGTGTCGTTCTATTCGGAGGTGTTCGGCTTCCAGGTCTTCCAGGAGTTCGACGAGCAGGACATCGCCACCCAGTACAGCGCCCTGCGGAGCAAGGTCACGCGTGACCCACGCACCCAGATCACCTTCCCCATCAACGAGCCGTACGTCGGTATCAAGCGCTCGCAGATCCAGGAATACCTTGACTACTACCGCGGCTCAGGAGTGCAGCACATCGCGGTGCACACCGACGACATCGTGGAGACGGTCGGGGCGATGCGTGAGCGCGGTGTCGAGTTCCTCACAGCGCCTGCTGCGTACTACGCGGCGCTCGGACCGCGGGCCGAGGGCATCGACGAGGACCTCGACCGGCTGCGCGATCTCAACATTCTCATCGACCGTGACGACGACGGCTACCTGCTGCAGATCTTCACGCGCCCGGTCGGTGACCGTCCCACGCTGTTCTTCGAGGTAATCCAGCGCAAGGGCGCCAAGGGATTCGGCAAGGGCAACTTTAAGGCGCTGTTCGAGGCTATAGAGCGGGAACAAGCCGCGCGCGGCAACCTCTGAGCATGCGGCCCTACCGATCGCTCGGGGAGATCCCTCGCAAGCGCCACATGCGATTCAGCGCTGACGGACAGCTCTGCTTCGAGGAGCTGTTCGGGCGCGAGGGGTTCAGCGGCCCGTCGTCGCTCATCTACCACCGGCACATGCCGGAGGGCGCGCAGGACGTGAGCCAGGGACCGGACGATCTCACGACTCCAGAACACGAACAGGTGCACGAGCACGCTCACCTCAAGGGCTTCGAGCTGCAGCCCGAAGGCGACGTGGTGACCGGCCGGCAGTGGCTGTTGGTGAACGACGACATCCGCATCGGCCTCGCCATGCCGGCTCAGCCACAGCAGGTGCTCTTCGTCAACGGCTCGGCTGACGAGGTGCTGTTCGTGCACGAGGGCAAGGGCGCGCTGCGCAGCCAGTTCGGCAGGCTGGATTTCGGCGTGCACGACTACATCGTCATCCCACGCGGCACGGTGTACCGCATCGACCTCGATGAGCCGGCGCGATCTCGCCTCCTCTGTCTCGAGGTGACGGGACTCGTCGACGTCCCTGACCGCTACAGGGCGCGCAACGGACAGCTCACCGAAATCGCTCCGTACAGCGAGCGCGATTTCCGCGCCCCGTCAGCGCTGGAGAACGCCGACGGTCCGGCCGAGGTGTGGCTGAAGCGGCAGAGCCACGTGAGCCGGTACATGCTGGATCATCATCCCTGGGATGTCGTCGGGTGGGACGGCACTGTGTATCCCATCGCCTTCAACATCCACGACTTCGAGCCGCGGGCGGGACGCTTTCACGTGCCGCCGCCGATCCATCAGACGTTCCAGGCACACAACCTCGTGATCTGCTCGTTCGTGCCCCGCAAGCTGGATTGGGACCCCGACGCCGTGATGCTGCCGTACCACCACAGCAACCTGGACTCGGATGAGGTCCTCTACTACGTCGCGGGCAACTACGCCGCACGCCGTGGCATCAAGCAGGGCTCCTTCACGCACCACGTCGGTGGCGTCCCCCATGGCCCGCAGCCCGGGGCGCTCGAGGCGTCGCTCGACAAACCACGCGAGACCGATGAGCTCGCTGTGATGGTGGACACCTTCCGGCCGCTGCACCGCACATCGATCGCGCGGCAGATCTTCGATAAGGAGTATCCCTTCAGCTGGCACACCGGCGGCGTGTCGGGCACCACGTCCATCGCCTAGCGCTGTGGGCGTTTCTCGCTGGACGCAGACGCAACTGGAAAGCGGCGGCTGGGTGCGCCGCATGTTCGAGGAGGGTCAGCGGCTGCGCCTCGTGCACGGCGACGCTGCGGTCATCGACCTGTCGCTGGGTCAGCCGCTCGCCGCCGGCAGCGCCATCGCCGACGCATTTCGCGAGGCTGCATCCGAGCGATTCGCCGGACGCTTCGAATACATGCCGAACCTCGGCTACCTGGACGTTCGTGAACGCACAGCTCGCGACGTCGACCACCCGGGCGTCACCGCATCCTGCATCGCCATGACGCCCGGTGCAGCCGCGGCGACGTGCATCGCGATCCGCACCTTCGTCGAGTCTGGAGAGGACATCATCGGCACCACGCCGCACTTCGCGGAGTATCGCCTGTACGCGGAGACGGCCGGCGCACGGTTCGTGCCGGTGGCGGCGCGTCCCGACATGACGCTCGACCTCGACGCCATTGCCGCGGCGCTCGGCCGCAGCACAGCGGCGGTGCTGCTCAACTCGCCATGCAACCCCAGCGGCCATGTGCTGCAGCATGAGGAGCTGCACGGCGTCGCCGAGTTGCTGCGTGCCCACGAGGCGCGGACCGGCCGGCGCGTGCTGCTCATCGTCGACGAGGTGTACCGCCGCCTGCTGTATCCGCCGCAGCAGCGCCTCGAACCCTTCGCCTACTACGAGAACACCGTGCTGGCACGCTCCTTCTCCAAGGACCTGGGAATCGCCGGCGAGCGCATCGGTTACCTCGCGGTGCACCCTGCGATCGCAGGCGACGCTGTCACCCGCGGCCTGGAGCTCGCGATGCGAGCGTTGGGATTCGTCAACGCACCGGCCACTGCGCAGCGAGCATTGCTGCACCTCGATGACTGGGGCATCAACGTCACGCCGTATCGCGAACGACGCGACCTGATTGTCGAGGGAGCACGTGCGCAGCGGCTGGACATCGTGGAGCCACAGGGCGGCATCTATCTGTGGCTCCGTTCTCCGTTTGCAGATGCGCTGCGGTTCGTCGAGGAGCTCGCCGAGCGGCGGGTGCTGGTGGTACCGGGCGTCGCCTTCGGCAGTCCGGACCACGTCCGCCTATGCTTCAGCTATGCGCGAGAGAAGCTGCGCAGCGCACTCGAGGTGATCGCCTCAATGGCACCCGCGCCTGCATGATGGAAACACGACAGTCGCTGTC
>JAFAJR010000184.1 GCA_019236085.1 Candidatus Dormiibacterota bacterium | reverse complement strand
GCAGTCACGCTGCGGGAGCAGCTGTTTCCCGGCCCAGGACAGGCTGTGGTTTCAGAGGTCGCGAGTGCGGTGCTGCGCATCGTGCTCGAGCGAGCGCAGGCGATTGGCGACATGATCGAACGTTACGTCGATTCACAGGGTGTGCAGCTGCTCCATGTGCGCAATCTCATGTCGCTGCCGTACAATCTGCCGGCGTCGATCGCTTTGCATGATCTCGCGCTTCGGCGTCCCGACCTCGCCTTCCTGCTGCAGCACCACGACCTTTATTGGGAAGGACCGAACGCACGCAGCTTCATCACGCCCTATGAGGCGGTGCAGGCGCAGCTCGACCGTGTGATGGTCCCACCGCTGCCCAACGCGACCCACGTCCTCATCAATCCCATTGCCGCAGATGCGTTGCGTCACCGCACGGGCATCGACGGTACGGTGGTGCCCGACGGGTTCGACTTCGACCGCGCCCTGCCAGAGATCGACGACATCAGCTTCCGCCGCCGGCTCCGCGTGCTGACAGGCGATACGGCAACGGTGATGCGGAACGACCTTGTCGTCGCCATGCCCGCCCGCATTGCGATCAACAAGGCGATCGAGCTCGCGGTCCAGTTCACCGCCGCGCTGGAGACCCAGCGCAGCGAGCTCGAGAACGCGACCGAAGGCCTGGGGCCGCTGCGTCGCCAGTTCGACGCGTCGCGCCGTATCGTTCTGCTACTGCCTCAGGGAGAGGACCTCGAGGACAACCGCGTGTATCTCGACCGCGTGCTCGACTACGCACGGCACCTGGGTGTCACTGTGGTGTATGGCGGCGACATCGTGGTGCCGGACAGGCGCCTGCAGCTGGGCGACACCCAACACGTGCCGTTCTATGGCACGTACGGCTCTATGGACATTGTCTGCTATCCGCCGGAGCATGAGGGATTCGGCAACCAGGCGATTGAAGCGGTGTGGGCGAGGCGGTCGCTGGTGGTGCTGGAGTATCCCGTGTTCAAGCGGTTTGTCGCGGCGCATATCCCTCACGTCATCTCGCTCGGCGACACGGCGGAGTTGCGGCGACTCGACGGCTTCGGCGGTCTGCATGAGGTCGCCCCGGATCGCATGACACACGCGGCACTTGCCGCTGTGGCCGTGCTGCTCGATCACCCCCGGGAGCAGCAGCAGCTCGAGGACAACTTTCGATCACTACGCGGCTTCTGCGGCATCGATGTGGTGGCGTCGACCTATGAGGGGTTGTACGCAGCGCTGCTGCAGCGCGTGGGACAGCAGGTGCAGCGCAACTCCTCTGCGTCGACGGCGGGAAGACCAGACGCACAAAAAAGACGGCCCGCCGGAACCGGCGGGCCGTCTGGCCGACGCGACTAGCGCTCAGGCCGCCTTGACACGGGCCGGATAGGGACCTGACTGAGCGTCCACCGAAACCGCCCTGGTGGCGGAGCGCCGCCACATCACGATCTCGAAAATGAACGCCAGCAGCACTGCGAACGAGGCGATTGCCAGGCCGATGCCCGCGTAGCCGGCGAACATTCCGACCTGGGACCAGCCGTAGGCGTTGAGCAGCAGGCCGCGCAGGGTCTCGCCCTGGAACAGCTCAGCCTTCTGCACTGTCTGCGCCGGGGTCAGCCCCGTCGGCGGGAACTGCGCGTACGTCTTGCCGCCGCCGATCTCTTGCAGATGCACCGCGATGAAGTGGTCCGCATAGGTCTCGGCTTGGGCGCCGGTGGTCATGGTCTGTCCCGCATACACACTCATCGCAGCCGCATCAGCCGCTGGGAGCGCGGTGATCGCGGGCGAGCTCGCCGCGGGAAATGTGATCTGCTGCTCGCTGAGCTGCGTCGTCACCCAGCCGTTCGCGAAGTTGCTCGCCCAGAAGGCGAAGCCGCTCACGAAGCCGAGGATCCCGATCAGCCCGATCTGCAGCACGAAGATCCTCCACCGAATTCCTCTTGTCATGTCCTGTTCCTCCTTGTTTTGTTCGGGGTTCGGCCCTGTCGGTCGGCCCTGTTGTCGCAACCATCGTCGCCATACGGCGGTACCGCTCCACAGAGGCGTCGGAAACTGATCGGTAGGGACCGATGACCCCGATTTCGTGGGACCTTTGGCCGGCGAGGACTCCGACGGATCCCTGCCTGCGAAGCGACGCCATCCGCGGCCAGTCTTAGCGGATAGTCGTTACCTGGTCGCCCGATGGGGACGACAGACCGCTCACCGCGTCGAATTCGGCGTTTTCCATGCGCTCGTAGAGGAAGTACAGCTCTGATTCGCTGAGCTTGCCCTCGCCCATCCGCTGCAGCACCTCCGCCTCCAGACGCAGGTGCGCTCGAACCATGTCGATGAGATTGCTCAGTGCGCCATACAGCTCGGTTGGCACCATGCCGTCGACGGCGATGCGGTGGCGCAGCTCGGTCACGTCGCCGACGAGGCTGCCGATGTAGCGGTGTTCACCCACCATGCGCTCACCGAGCTCGATGCCCAGCACCCGCGAGACTTCGGGATAAAAGACGCGTTCCTCGGCTCGCGCGTGCGGTGCTACCTCGTGACGAAAGAAAGCCAGCGCGGTGTCCAATGCATCCCGCACTTCGTCCGAGGTCATTTCCGCCAGGTGGTCGCGCAACGCGGCCACCGTATCGATGCCCGTGTGCAGCTTTTCGTTCTGGTGCGTGATGCTCTCGATTCCGCTCATCGTCGTTCTCCAAGGCACCGATGGATCGATGAGAACGCTCCTGCGCCTCGCTCGATTTCGCCAGGGCCGGTTGGCCCCAGCCCGGGTGACGTCCGGCCCTGGCAATGAGAGCCGTTCGGGTGGGAACGTGGCTGTGCAATGTTCCAGGTGCGCATTCATGGCCGCGGGGGGCAGGGTGTGGTAACGGCCGCCGAGATGCTCTCCATGGCCGCATTCATCGAGGGCCGCGAGGCGCAAGCCTTCCCCAGCTTCGGCTCGGAACGCACCGGCGCGCCGGTGGTGGCGTTCTGCCGCATCGACGAGCGGGAGATCCGCAGCCATGAGCCGGTGGCCAGCCCCGACGCGTTGATCATTCAGGATCCGACCCTGCTGCACCAGGTCGACGTGTTCAACGGGCTCTCGCCCGACGGGTTCGTGCTGGTCAACTCCAGCCGCGGCATTGATCAGCTCGGGCTCGCCGAGCTCGCATCGCGCTTGCAGGCCGACCGCGTGCTGACGCTGCCCGCCACCGAGATCGCCCGCGATACCCTCGGCCGGCCGCTGCCCAACGCGGTGCTGCTGGGCGGATTTGCCGCGCTGACCGGGGTCGTGTCCCTGGAATCCGTGACGACGGCGATCGGGCAGCGGTTCAGCGGCACCGCGGCTGCGGGCAATGTCGCCGGCGCCGCGCAGGCGTACGACACGGTGCTGCGGCAGCGGGGATTGGTCGGTGCGCGCGCAGATTGAGGGATCGCGCGCCGTGGCCCGCGCCGTCGCGCTGGCCCGGCCGGAGGTGATCTGCGCCTATCCCATCTCTCCCCAGACGCACATCGTCGAAGCACTCTCCGAGCAGGTCAAATCCGGCGCGCTGGCACCGTGCGAATTCATCAACGTCGAATCCGAGTTCGCCGCCATGTCCGTCGCCATCGGGGCGTCAGCTGCGGGCGCACGCGCGTACACCGCGACGGCGAGCCAGGGGCTGCTCTTCATGGTCGAAGCCGTCTACAACGCCGCGGGACTCGGATTACCCATCGTCATGACGGTAGCCAACCGTGCGATTGGCGCGCCGATCAACATCTGGAATGACCACTCCGACTCCATGTCGCAGCGCGACTCCGGCTGGATCCAGCTGTACGCCGAAAGCAATCAAGAGGCAGTGGATCTGCACCTTCAAGCCTTCCGCATCGCCGAGACACTGTCGCTCCCGGTGATGGTGTGCATGGACGGCTACGTGCTCACCCACGCGGTGGAGCCCATCGACGTTCCCGAGCAGGAGCAGGTGGACGCGTTCCTGCCGGCTTTCGAGCCGCAGCAGGTGCTCGACCCCGATCAGCCGATCTCCATCGGCGCAATGGTCGGCCCCGAGGCCTTCACCGAGGTCCGTTACCTGGCCCACCTCAAGCAGATGCGCGCCCTCGACCTGATCCCCGAGGTGAGCGCCGGCTTCGCGGCGGCATTTGGCCGCACCTCGGGTGGCTTGCTGCAGACGTACCGCACCGAGGATGCGGAGACGGTCGTGGTCGCCCTCGGCTCGGTGCTGGGCACCATCAAAGACGCCGTCGATGAGCTGCGCGAGATGGGAGTGCCCATCGGTGTGGTCGGCATCAAGACCTTCCGGCCCTTCCCGCAGAGCGAGGTGTGGCAGGCGACCGCGCACGCGGCACGGATCGTGGTCGTGGAGCGGGCCTTCGCCATCGGCATCGGCGGCATCGTGTCGCTCAATGTGCGTGTCGCGCTGCCGGGTGCGCCGCAACCCGTCTACACCGTCGTCGCAGGACTCGGGGGACGGGCCGTCACCCGTGCTGCGTTGCACCGCGTGTTCGACGACGCCATCGCCGACCGCTTGCAGCCGCTGACCTTCTTGGACCTCAACACCTCGCTGGTCGAACGGGAGCTGCGGCGTACCCGCGAGCGGCGCCGCTCCGGACCGCACGCAGAGAATCTGCTGCGGGACCTGGGCGTGGTCGCCGCACGGCCTGTGTGAGGAGCAGGACCATGCCCTATCAGCCCATCAAGTTCTATCAGACCGGGAGCTTCGTCGCCGGCAACCGTCTGCTCGACCCGGCACAGCGCACCGTGCAATCTGACGAGCGACGCTCGAACACGCTGACCTCAGGCCATCGCGCGTGTCAGGGATGCGGGGAGGCGCTCGGCGCGCGATACGCGCTCGACGCGGCGATGCGCGCGACAGACAACAGACTGATTGCCGCCAATGCCACCGGCTGCCTCGAGGTGTTCTCCACGCCGTACCCCGAGACGTCGTGGCAGCTGCCCTGGATGCACTCGCTGTTCGGCAACGCGCCCGCGGTCGCCACCGGCATCGCAGCCGCACTGCGCGTCAAGGGCCGCAGCGACGTGCGCGTGGTGGGCCAGGCGGGGGACGGCGGCACCGTCGACATCGGACTGGGATGTCTGTCGGGGATGTTCGAGCGCAACGACGATGTGCTCTTCATCTGCTACGACAACGAGGCGTACATGAACACCGGCGTGCAGCGCTCCGGCGCCACGCCGCCCGCGGCGCGCACCGCGACCAGTGAAGCGGTGGGACCGCAGCCCGGCAACAGCTTCGGGCAGGGTAAGAACCTACCCTTGATCGCGATGGCACACGAGATCCCCTACGTGGCCACGGCGACCATCGCCGACCTGCACGACGTCGAGGCCAAGGTCGAGCGCGCCATGTCCTTCCACGGCGCACGCTACCTGCATCTGTTGGTCACGTGTCCATTGGGGTGGGGCTGTGAGTCCGGGGCGTCGGTCAGCATTGCGCGCCTGGCGACGCAGTGCGGGCTCTTCCCCGTGTTCGAAGCCGAGCACGGTACCGTCACGGCGGCGACCAGGATTCGCAAACGCGTGCCGGTGGAGGAGTACCTGCGTCCACAGAAGCGCTACGCGCACCTCTTCGGCGCGATACCGCGGCCGGACGTCGTGGCGCGGCTGCAAGCCATCGCCGACCGCAACATCGCGCGATTCGGATTGCTCGAGACTGCGGCTGACGGGGCCGGATGATGGCGAAGCCGTTCGTTCCAGAGAAGCCGTTCGCCATCACCCTCGACGTCGGTTCCAGTCTGGCGAATAAGACGGGATCCTGGCGAACCGAGCGCGCCGTCTACGTGCACCGGCTGCCGCCCTGCGCCGACGCCTGTCCCGCCCGCGAGAACGTGCAGCAGTGGCTGTACCACGCTGAGGACGGCAGTTATGAAACGGCCTGGCGCCAGATCATGCAGGACAATCCGCTGCCGGCTGTGATGGGCCGGGTTTGCTACCACCCCTGCGAGACGTCATGCAACCGCGCGCAGCTGGACGCGGCGGTGGGCATTAGCGCGGTCGAACGCTTCCTCGGTGACGAGGCGATCAAACACGAGTGGACAGTGCCCCTCACTGCGCCGCGGAGCGGCAAGCGCGTGCTCGTGGTCGGAGCAGGGCCGTCCGGATTGTCGGCGGCGTATCACCTCCGACGCCTCGGACATGACGTTGAGATCCAGGAAGCGGGACCCATCGCCGGCGGCATGATGCGCTTCGGCATCCCCACGTACCGGCTGCCGCGCGACATCCTGGACGCCGAGGTGCAGCGCATCGTCGACATGGGTGTCACCCTGCGTCTCGACACCACCGTGCGCAACATTTTGGACGCCATACACGAGGGCGGTTTCCACGCAGCGTTTCTCGCCGTCGGCGCGCAGATCGGCAAGCGCGCGTACATCCCAGCCGGAGAAGCGGCGCACATCCTCGACGCGGTCTCTCTACTACGCAGCATGGAGGGCGACGACAAGCCGCTCCTCGGGCGACAAGTTGTGGTCTATGGTGGCGGCAACACAGCGATGGACGCGGCGCGCACCGCCAAGCGGCTCGGCGCCACCGACGCCATCGTGGTGTACCGGCGCACCCGAGATCGCATGCCCGCGCACGACATCGAAGTCGAGGAAGCGCTGGAGGAAGGGGTCGTCATGAAGTGGCTGTCGACCATCAAGCACGCCGACGCGGGCAAACTGCTGCTGGAGAAGATGGAGCTCGACGCAACGGGGTTTCCGCAGCCCACCGGGGAGCTGGAGGAGCTGCGCGCCGATTCGCTGGTGTTGGCGCTGGGGCAGGAGACCGATCTGTCGCTGCTGAACGGAGTCCCCGGGGTCGACGTGGTGGACGGGGTCGTCACCATCGGCAGCACCATGATGACCGGGTATCCGGGGATCTTCGCCGGTGGTGACATGGTGCCGGCCGAGCGCACCGTGACCGTCGGCATCGGGCACGGCAAGAAAGCAGCGCGGCACATCGATTCGTGGCTGCGCGGCGGCGAGTACCGGCCCCAGCCCAAGCACGAGTTGGTGTCATTCGACATGCTCAACCCCTGGTACTACTCCGACGCACCGGCCACGGTGCGGCCGCAGTTGGACCTTGCGCGGCGGCGCTCGACCTTCGAGGAGGTGGTCGCTGGCCTCGACGGAAGCACCGCGTTGTTTGAAGCACGGCGCTGCCTCTCGTGCGGCAACTGCTTCGCGTGTGACAACTGCTATGGAGTGTGTCCCGACAATGCCGTGCACAAGCTGCAGCCCGGCGAGCCGTACGGTTACGCGATCGACCTCGATTTCTGCAAGGGCTGCGGCCTCTGCGCGGCGGAATGTCCGTGCGGCGCCATCGCGATGGTGCCCGAAGAGGTATGAGCATGACCGCGTCGCGGCTGCGTCGGCTCTCCGCCACCCAGTGTTTCAAGCTCTTGCGCAGCGTCCATGTCGGCCGCGTCGGCATCAGCCGGCCGGAAGGGCCGCTCATCCAGCCGGTCAACTTCGTGCTGCTGGACGAGCGCGTCGTCTTCCGCACCGTGTCGAGCCTCAAATTCGGGGCCGCGGCGGCGAACGCACCCGTCGCCTTCGAAACCGACGACTACGCTGCCGATGGCTCCTGGGGCTGGAGCGTGCTGCTCACCGGCGTTGCCGAGGACGTCATGGATGACGCCGAACGGCGGCAGCTGCGCGTCGCGCTGCTGCGCAGCTGGGCCTTCCCCGATGCGGACCGCATCGTGCGCATCACCCCCGCCACGGTGACAGGCCGGGGCTTCGGCCACGCCGTGCGCGCCCTCGCGGGCACCGGCATGTAATGACCGGCGGGGGTAAGTTGGTGACCTTCGGCCCTGGTCCGAACGCTGCCAGGGCGAGATGATCATGGTGTTCCTGACAGACGGGGACTGCAACAGAAGAAACCACCGCCGGGACTCGCGTCGTCGCAGCCGAGTGAAGTAAACGGGGCGAGCGAAGTACCGACCGGTGGTTTTCTTTTGCTACCGCCTCGATGCTGCGCACGGGTTCTGGCTGCTGCCGGCTAGACGGCACGCACCGGGCGATATAGCGGCTGCCACATCGCGTTCTGCACCTGCTGCACGACGTCGTCAAGCTGGACCTGTGCCAGCCCCTCGGCCGCCGCGGCCTGGGCCACCGCCACGGCGACGGTCGCCGAGACCGGGCGCAGGTCGTCGACCTGGGGCAGCAAAGACCCGCCCGGCTGCGAGGCGTCGACCAGCCCGGCGACCGCCCGGGCGGCAGCGGCGAACATGCCGTCACTCATCGCACGAGCTCTGGCCACGAGCGTCCCCAGACCAATGCCCGGAAAGAGCAGCGCGTTGTTGGCTTGAGCAATGACGTGGGTCACGCCGGCATGGGTCACGGGCGGAAACGGGCTGCCGGTGGCGATCAGTGCGCGTCCTTCCGTCCAGACCACCAGGTCGGACGGCAGCCCTTCCGACAGTGCTGTGGGATTCGACAGCGGCAGGATCACCGGGGTGACAACGTGCGCGGCCATCTCGCGCACCACGGTCTCGCTGAAGGATCCCGGGATTCCGGAGGTTCCGATCAGTAGGGTCGGCTGCACCCGCCGCACTACCTCGAGCAACTCGATGCCGTCGTCGCCGCGCAGCCAGCCGTCCACCTCTGAGTCGCGCCGAGCCAGGGGGACTTGGAAGTCACGCAGCGTCGCCGCCATTGACTCCAGAAGCAGCCCGTGCCGCCCCACGCACCAGAAGTGTCCGGCTGCGTCCTTTACGGAGAGCCCGTCGGTGACCATCGCGTCGCGCAGTTGGTCGACGATGCCGCTGCCTGCAGTCCCCGGGCCGAGCAGCACGACCCGCTGCTCGCGCAGTGTTAAGTGGGACGCCTTCACAGCAGCGAGCACCGCCGCGAGCACGGTCGCGCCGGTGCCCTGGATATCGTCGTTGAAGGTGCACACCGAGCCCCGGTACCGCTGCAGGATGCGGCGTGCGCTGCTGGGGCCGAAGTCCTCCCAATGCAGGATCGCGTTGGGAAATAAGCTGTGCGCCGCCTGCACATATGCGTCGATGAAGGCGTCATAGGGATCGCCCCGGACTCGCGAATGTCGGTATCCCAGGTACATGGGGTCGTTAAGCAACGTCTCACGGTTGGTGCCCGCGTCGAGCATCACCGGCATCACCCGCATGGGATTGATGCCCGCCGCCGCCGTGTAGACGGCGAGTTTGCCCACGGCGATGTCGATGCCGCCGACGCCCCAGTCACCAATGCCCAGGATCGCCTCCGCGTCGGTGGCCACCAGCAAGTCGATATCGTCTGGACCGGCCCCAAAGTTGCGCAACGCGTCGGCGATACCGCCGGGGTCCTCGATCGAAAGATACACGCCGCGCGGCCGCTGGTATTCGTGGCTGTACCGTTCGATCGCCGCGCCAATGGTCGGCGTGTACACGATGGGCAGCATCTCGCGCAGGTGTTGCGACAGCACCGCGTAGAAGAGCACCTCGTTGCGGTCCTGCAGCGCGGTGAGATGTCGGTGCTTGGCCAGGTCGTCGGGCTGCTCGTGGTACTGGGCGTACACCCGCGCCGCCTGCTCCTCAAGCGTTTTGGTCGCGGGCGGCAGCAAGCCTGTGAGTCCAAGCGCTCGGCGTTCGCCAGTGCTGAATGCCGACCCCTTGTTGAGCATAGGGTCGCGCAGCACTGCGCGGCCACGCAACGCCGTTTCCAGCGCGTCGTCGGCTGCGATGCGGTATCGCCGGGTACCCGGTTGCTCGAGGGGGGACATCAGCGCAGGAACGCCGCCATGGCGGCGTTGGCTGTCAGTCGTCGTCGGACAGACCGTGGGCTCGCGCGACCCGGGTCAGGTCTTCGTAGATGCGCGAGGCCACCGCCGATCTGACCGCCGCGGAAGCCAGCGCGGCGGACTCGGAATCCAGGTCGGCGAGGATCGCGTCGGTCTCCTGGCCACAGAGCGGAACGTCAAGCGATTCCGCCGCGCGCTCCACGTCCTCGACGCCGTACGCCACGGATACGGTCAGCTCGTACGCCCGATCGAATCGAACCGTCTGTGTGTTCATGCGCCTAGCGTGGCCGGCGCGAAGTTGCCGTACCAGTGCCGTTGGTCATTCCCAGATGTCAACCTTCGGCACTGGCGCC
>JAFAJR010000152.1 GCA_019236085.1 Candidatus Dormiibacterota bacterium | reverse complement strand
CGGCGAATGTCGCCGGGTTCCGCATCACGGATGACGGCCGCCTCAGCTCCATCGACGGTGCGACGCGGGCGCTGGGGCTCAGCGAGACGACACCGCCGCAGTTCCTGATGGCGCCGGCGCAGATCGGGCTGACGCCGGACGGCGGTCAGCTCCTGGTCACCGGAAAGACCAACAACTTCATCGATGTCTTCACTGTCGACCGCAATGGCAGCCTGGATGCGCCGGTGCAGACGGCTGATGCGTCAGTACCGTTCGCATTCACCTTCTCGCCACGTGGACAGATGGACCTGGTGAACGCAGCCGGAAGCCTCGTTGCGGCGAAGGTGCAGCATGACGGCACGATCACCTTCGGGACGGCGGTTGCGAACGGTCAGACCGCGGCGTGCTGGATCGCGACGATCGACGGCCATGCCTATGTCGCGAACACCGGCAGCAATGACGTCAGCGAATACCGGATCGACAGCAATGGGAACATCACGCTGGTGAATGCCATTGAAGCGAGCGGCATCCCCGGCGCAATCGACGAAACGGTCTCGGGACGGTTCCTGTACGTGCAAGCAGGTCTCGCCGGTGAGGTGGATGTGTTCCGCGTCAGCGATGGCGGAGCGTTGACCCTTGTGCAGACCGTGACCGTGCCGGACGGCGGGGCGGCAGAAGGGATCGCTGCCTCGTAGGAACTATACGGACGGGTCGGAGGCGCGGGCCTCCGGCCCGTCACCGGCGTTCAATCCTTGATGTCGGCTGAGTCTCATCTCGCTCCGTGACGGCTGAGCGGCCTGCCTGGCAGCGCCCTAGACTCCGGCTGGTGGCCACGTGTCGAAGTTGCGGTAAGGAGCTCCCCGGCGAATTTCCCTTCTGCCCATTTTGCACGGCTCCGCTCAGTGATTCTGGACCGGCAGCTGGACGCGAGGAGCGCAAGGTCGTCTCGGTCCTCTTCTGCGACTTGGTCGGCTTCACTGCTGCCTCCGACCAAGCCGATCCTGAGGACGTGCGTGCCCGACTCCTTCCGTATCACACACAACTTCGCCGGGTGATCGAAAGCCACGGCGGGACCGTGGAGAAGTTCGTCGGCGATGCCGTGATGGCCGTCTTCGGCGCACCTGTGGCGCACGAGGACGACGCGGAGCGAGCAGTGCGCGCAGGGTTGCGCATTTTGGAAGGCATCGAAGAGCTCAATCGCGATGACGCGAGGTTGCAATTGAAGGTGAGGGTCGGCATCAACACCGGCGAGGCGATCGTCGCCGTCGGCGCCCATCCCGAGCGAGGAGAAGGTTTCGTCACGGGCGATGTGGTGAACACGGCCTCGCGCCTGCAGGGGATTGCGCCGGTGAACGGTGTGGCGGTCTCGGAAACGACGCACGAACAGACGTCGCGCCTGTTCCTGTTCACGCCTCTCGAATCAGTCCAGGTCAAGGGCAAGGCCGAAACACTCGTGGTCTGGCAGCCCGTAGCTCCACGAGCTCGCTACGGCGCCGATGTGGTCCGCAGCCATGCCACACCGCTGGTGGGCCGTGAGCTGGAGCGACCGCTGTTGATCGCTGCTTTCGAGCGCGCCATCAAGCAGCGAGCGTGCCAGCTGGTCACCGTGATCGGCGAGCCCGGGGTCGGCAAGACGCGGCTGTGCACGGAGCTTCTCCATTACGTCGAACAGCGACCGGGTCTGGTCCGCTGGCGCCAAGGACGCTGTCTTCCGTACGGAGAGGGCATCGCCTTCTGGGCTCTTGGCGAGATCGTCAAAGCGGAGTGCGGCATCCTCGAGTCGGACCCTCCCGAAGCCGCCTTGGCGAAGCTGGACGACGCGATTCCCCCGGAAGAGCCGGACCGTTCCTGGCTCATACAACGTCTGGCACCGCTCGTCGGCGCCGGAGGCGAGCCTGCGGCACAGGAGGAGTCGTTCACCGCCTGGCGACGATTTCTGGAGGGACTGGCGGCACAGACGGGCACGGTGCTGGTCTTCGAGGATCTGCACTGGGCAGACGACGCGATGCTTGCCTTTCTCGAACATGTCGCTGATTGGTCCGAGAGTGTGCCGCTGCTTGTTTTGAGCACAGCGCGTCCTGAACTGCACGAAAAGCACCCGGCCTGGGCGGCCGGATTGCGCAACGCGCAAACCATCAACCTCGCTCCCCTTTCGGACGACGAGACGGCAACACTGATCGCGCTCTTGATGCAGCGGACCGTGCTGCCGGCGGCAACCGAACGAGCACTGCTCGACCGCGCCGGCGGAAACCCCTTGTATGCCGAGGAATTCGTTCGCCTGCTCAGCGATCGCAACCTTCTCCCCGGCCCGCTTGACGAAGTGCCGTTTCCCGACTCAGTGCAGTCCTTGATCGCCGCACGACTGGACACCCTGACCCCGGATCACAAGAGCCTGCTCCAGGACGCCGCCGTGGTCGGCAAGGTGTTTTGGGCTGGAGCGCTCGCTGTGATGGGCAAGCGCGACCCACGAGAGGTGGATCTGGCACTGCGCGACCTCGCGCGGAAGGGATTGATCCGCCCGGCTCGCCTCAGCTCCATGCAGGGCGAGCAGGAGTACGGCTTCTGGCATCTCATCGTGCGTGACGTCTGCTACGCGCAGATCCCACGGCGCACCCGCGCGGCCCGGCATATCGCGGCGGCGACATGGGTCGAGGAGCAGGCCGGCGAGCGCGCCGATGACCTCGCCGATGTACTCGCTCACCATCACCTCCAGGCGCTCGAGCTCGCCCGCGCCGCGGGTGACGAACAAGAAACCCGGGAGCTCGAATCGTCGGCGAGACGCTACCTTGCACTCGCCGGAGAGCGCGCGCTGGCCATCGATCTGGTCAGCGCGGAGCGCAGCTTTGCTAAGGCTCTCGACCTCGCGCCGACAGGGAATCCCGAGCGCGCACCTCTCCTTGAGCGTTGGGCTCAGGCCGCGCAGCAACTGGGCCGCCACACCGAGGCCGTGACTGCAGTCGAGGAAGCGCTCGTCATGTATCGCGAAAAGGGTGCGACCGTGGCAACGGCGCGAGCGCTGACCACGCTGTCGAATCTGCTCGGCGATCGCGGCGACCCGAGACGGGAGGAGACGATCGCAGAAGCGTTACGGCTGCTTGCAGACGAGCCTCCTGGCCCCGAACTGGTCCGGGCTTGCGCCCAGGTGGCGGGACTGCGAAGCCGTGCCGCCGCCTATGGCGAGGCGATCGACGCGGCTGACCGCGCCCTGCGCCTTGCCGCGGACCTGCGCCTTCCGGAGCCGGCGCGCGCCCTCGGCTATCGCGGCTATGCCGCGGCGCTCACGGGGGAGGCTCGAGGACTGGAAGACATGCGACGCGCCCTCGACCTGGCGCTTGAGTATGGAAACGCCAACGATGCTGCGGTGCTCTACAACAATCTCGCACTGGCAACCGGGCAGTACCAGGCCCTCCAGGCCGCACTCGACGTCTGCGACGAAGGGATCGCCTTCTGCGAGCGGCACGGCATCAGCACAGCGCCGCTCATCGGCGGGACAAAACTGTCATTCCAAGCGTCCGCTGGGCGATGGGACGATGCACTCGCCGCCATGCAGAAGCCGAATGGCGAGGCGGACGCGAGCCACAGCGACGCCTTCAACCTCGAGACCCAGTCCGTGCGGTTGGGTCTTACGCGCATGCGGGGTGAGAACTACGAGCCCCAGGCAGCGGCTCAGCTGGTGGCTGCTGCCCGCAACGATCGCGAGCCGCAAGCACTGGTGATGGCGCTGACGGAAGCGGCCCAGGCCGTGATGGCCGGCGGTCAGACCGCGCAGACCAAAGCCTTGCTCGAGGAGCTTGCCCAGACAAGCGGAACGCGCGACGACCCGTACTACGCGGCCCATCTTCCAGGACTCGTGCGCAGCGCACTGGCCGCAAACGACCCAGCTCTCGCCGCTCGATTGATTCTGGACGTCGAACCGCGAACCCCCCTGCAACAGCATGCACTGATCACCTGCCGCGCAGCGCTCGCTGAAGCCGCTGGTGAGCACGCCAGCGCGGCTGCCTTGTACGCCGACGCCGTCGCGCGCTGGCGTGCATTCGATGCACTCCCAGAGTTGGCCCTTGCGTTGCTGGGCCAGGGCCGGTCGCTCCTGGCCCTGCATGCCTCCGGGGCCGAGGTCCCGCTGAACGAGGCGCACGGGCTGCTCGCGGCTATGGGCTACATGGCACCGCGCATCGAAACGGAGGAATTGCTCCAGCAGGCATCTGCGCCAGCCTCATAGCTTGGTCTGCGTGCAACGTGACGCTGTCAGGTCATCGCGAACGCTCATCGCGAGTGCTGGTGCGACGGAGCCGGCGCTGAGGACGCGCCGAGGGCGATCGTGTCGGCGCACACCGAGGATGAGGTGCATCAGCCGTCCACTAGCAGTCCTTTGAGTGGACCCATGAGCCTGGCACTGCGTCGCGACACTGCAGGCAGTGCGCGCAACCGATGCCTCTTGCCACTGTGATCAGCCAGCCTGGGGCGCCAGACCTCCTCGAGTACAACCAGTGGGTCTTGGCCGCTGCAATCCATTTCGAGGTGCTCGCTCCACAGCCGGTCGCGTAGGGTGCGGGCCAGCTGCGCGTCATCGCTCACGACATTGACCTCCGTGTCATTGAACAGCGAATGCTCGTTGAGATTGGCTGATCCGACTGTCACCCAGCGGTCATCCACGATGCCGACCTTCGCGTGCACGTACACAGGCGGCGCACTCGGTGCTGTCGGCCCAACCGTACCTGCGAGGAGTCGGTGATGCCGATCAGCCTCATGCAACAAGCTGAGTTGTCCCCGCGTATCGTCATTCCCATTGTTAGGGCGTTGGGGCAGCACGATACAGAGTCGGAAGTCGGCGCTCGGGGGATCGTCGAGCAGCTGCCTGAGCACTGCAACGATCTCAACACTCCACAAGAACTGGTTCTCCAGATAGATCAGCCGTTGAGCGCCCCGCAGGGCGCCGATATAGGACTCGAGCACGCTGAAATCGCCACGCGGTAGCGCCGCGTAGTTGCCCTCAGGCACAGTTCGGACTACCTGAACGCGTGAGCTGCCGGTGTGATCCGGAACGGAGACTGGAGCAAGGCGTTCGCCGGTAGTCGCCTGCCAACGCAATGCGAAGTGCTCAGCGACGTCTGCCACGGATGGCCCAGTGAGCGCGACCGCCGCGTCGTGCCAACCCAAACCCCGGCGGATGGAGTGTGGCGCCGCGTCGAAGCGATCGCCATCGATGTCGGTGAGATCGATGCCGCCGACAAAGGCAGTCTCATCGTCGACGATCACCAGCTTCTCATGGTGGCAGTGCATAGGACGGTTCCGTGTATCGCGTGCCGCCTGAATCCGCGTTCCCGCGATTAGTGCGCTGACCGAGGCCTCAGTCTCGCTGCGAGTGGGATGCAGGACCGGGATTGGCGAGCCGCCCCAGACGAGAACGCGCACCGGCACCCGCTCCGCGGCCTCGGCCAAGAGGGAGCGAAGAGTGCGGTGATGCTGACCGCGTTCGAGACGAAAGGACGGCGTGATGGCCCACCCGGCTACGTGGACGCTGCTTCGGGCTGCGCTTATTGACGCCGCAATCGAGGGCAGGGCGGCGGCGCCGTCGACGTGCACGTCCACGTGGTTCCCAGGACGGATCGGAATGCTCCCCTTGGCCCAGCCGTCCTCATCACCGCTATACGCCCGCTCCCAACCCACCCGGCGAAGCCGCCGGTGGTGGTGTGCGTTGGTGGCTGATTCAATAAGCGCTCCCATCCGCGCGTCCACAGCGGCTAGGACATCCATCTTGTCCATGTACGTATCGTGAGCCATCGTGCGCGGTCCCATGAACGATGGCGGCGCCGGGAGCGTGCTGGCTGATGCGGGTTCGGCGAACGACGCGAACCGGGCGGAGGACCAATCCAGCCACAATGATTGGACGCATCGTCAACTGGGCCCCCGAGGTAGGAGTTGAATGGACATCACAGAGCTGATCCTCGAAGACCACCACCAGCAGCGTCGAATGTTCGCCCTGCTGGAGGACACTGCGCCGTCCAACACACATGCGCTCGGCATCGTGTGGCACCGACTATGCACCGCGCTTGAAGTGCATGCCGCCGCCGAGGAGGAACTCTTCTACCCACATCTGTTGAAGTTGGGCACTGGTGTGGGCGATGAGAGCGTCGATGACGAGGTCATCGACGTGATCAAGGACCACAACGAGATCCGCGATGCCATCGGAGAATCGGCCGGCCAGTCGCCGGGTTCTGACGCCTGGTGGGCAGCTGTGCGGAAGACCAACAAAGCGAACAGCGAACACATGGCCGAGGAGGAGCGCGAGGATCTCACTGATTTCCGCCGCAACGCCCCGCTCCAGCTGCGTCATGACATCGCGGTGGCCTTCGCCACCTTTGAGGCGGAGCACCTCCGCGGAGTTGTAGTTACGGACCGCGACCCCAAGCGCTACGTCGCGGAGCATCGGTAGGCAACGGGATGCCGCTGTGCACTGCCGAGCCCGGGGGTCGAGCCCGGATGAAGGTTTCACCCTTCAGCGGTTTTTAAGCGGCAACCTTGACGGTAACGACGGACGATCCAAGGGCGCTCGCTATTCACCAGTGCCGTTCTGCATAGTTTCAAAGGTCGACTGCTGTTTTCGGGTGTCGTCGTCGAGTGGGTACGAAAGTGGGTACGAAGTCAACTGATTAGGCTGCCGTCAATGCGTGCTCAGCTCAGGTCAAGGCGGCAATGACCGGACGCGCCGACTGAGCGTCGCTATCGCGAGCGCTGGCATTCGGGACGGTCGATGGCTATCATCCAGCCCACCTTGTGACCGAGATCTCCGGAAGGGTCCTCACGTTCCTGATCGCGGACGTTCGGGGCTACACCTCGTTCACGCGTCAAAGGGGCGATGAGGCGGCTGCACGCCTTGCCGCGAAGTTCGCCGAGATCGCTCGCGAAGGGGTCGAGTGGCACGGCGGCACCGTGACCGAGTTGCGTGGCGACGAAGCGCTCTGCGTCTTCACGTCACCACGCGCAGCGCTCCGCGCCGCGCTTGACCTGCAGACGGCATACCGCGAGGAGTCGGCTCTCGAGCCCACCCTGTCGTTGCCCGTGGGCATCGGGCTCGACGCAGGCGAAGCTGTAGCGGTCGAGGGCGGTTACCGCGGCAGTTCTCTCAATTTGGCGGCCCGGTTGTGCTCCAAGGCAGGGCCTGGCGAGGTGCTGCTGAGTCAGGGCATCGCGCACGTGGTCGGGACGCTGGAGGACGTTCGTCTCGAGCCCAATGGGACGGCAGAACTCAAGGGCCTCCCTGAACCGGTCAACGTGTTCAGAGCCGCGTGGACGCAGGCACCTTTCTCCGTGACGGAGCCGCAGCAACCTCACGAGATTCCCGCCGCTCTCAGGATTGTCGCGCCGATGATCGGCCGCGATGCCGAGATCCGCCACCTGCGTTGGAGCTGGCGCCTGGCCCGGCGCGCGTCGACTGCCGAGGCGATCATCAAATCGGTGCGCGGCCCGACCGGGATCGGCAAGACACGGCTGCTCGCCGAGCTCGGGGCGACCACGGCGGCGACCGGACCGGTCACCTACGTGCCGCTGTCCGTTGAGCATCCCGAATTCGAAGCGCTCGTCCGCTCCATCGAACCGCCGGGTGTCCTGCTGCTCGACGACCTGGAGACGGCGAGCCCCGCCGATTTGGCACAGCTCGAAACGGCTCTCACGAGTGCCCCGCACGGGCTGCTCGTCGTGCTCGCCGACGACGACGAGCGCGCCACACCAGAGCTGACCGGGCTTATCAGACGGCTCGCTCCGGGCGCCTCAACGTTGCGGCTCCCCCCGCTCACACAGCACGAGGCGCTGCGGCTGGCAGCCATGTACCTCGGCGATTCGACCGATATGCTGCCGGCGGAGGTCTTTACAAGAAGCGCAGGCGTCCCGCGTCGGCTGCATGAAGCCGTCGGGCGATGGGCTTATGAGCAGGCAACCCGGCGCCTCGGCGACCTCGCCACGCAGGCCGCGGCGGATCGCAGCGAGCTCAGGTCGGTGGAGGCAGACCTCGCAGGCACGGTGATCGATCTGCAATTGGTGCGCGAGCAGAGCCGCCTGTTCGGCCTCACACCGGGGCGGTACGACGCCGAGACGCAGCGGCCGCCGTATCTCGGTCTGACCAGCTTCCAGCCCGACGACGCCGCATTCTTCTTCGGGCGAGAACGCCTTGTCGCCGACATGGTGGCACGCCTCGCCGGTGCGGCAATGCTCGGCGTCGTCGGTCCGTCGGGGAGCGGCAAGTCGTCGGCGGTGCGGGCGGGCCTCGTACCCGCGCTTCGGGCCGGGGCGCTACCCGGAAGCGAGAGCTGGACGATCGCGGTCATCCGGCCAGGCGAGCACCCGTCCCGTTCTCTGGAGCGCGCGGTGTGGACGGAGTTCCCCAAGCTAGTCGCCAGCGCCCTGGAAGAGAGCGACGCTCCGCTACAGGACCTGACCCGCGCTCTTGGACCAGGCCAGCAGGCCGTCTTTGTCATCGACCAGTTCGAG
This sequence comes from Candidatus Dormiibacterota bacterium, assembly GCA_019236085.1. Taxonomy (GTDB): domain Bacteria; phylum Chloroflexota; class Dormibacteria; order Aeolococcales; family Aeolococcaceae; genus JAFAJR01. Next base: position 2,175 of record JAFAJR010000152.1, on the reverse strand, counting down.
GAGGTCTTCACCGCATGCGAGGACCCGGCCGAGCAACTGGCGTTCCTCGCCTTGGTCGCCGACATGGTATCTCGTGGTGACGGAAGGGTTATCGCGGTGCTAGCGATCAGGGCTGATTACTACGGCCGCTGTTCGGCGCATCCTGCGATGGCGGAGCTGCTTGGCTCGAACCACGTCCTGGTGGGCCCCATGTCCACGGAGGAATACCGGCGGGTGATCGTCCAACCCGCTGCAAGGACCATGGTCGAGGTGGAACCCGAACTCGTCGACGACCTGGTTGCCGACGTTCACGGCGAGCCGGGAGCGCTGCCACTGCTCTCCACCACGTTGCTCGAGCTCTGGATGGCCAGAGACGGGCGCACCATGCGCCGCAGCGCGTACCTGGAGAGCGGCGGTGTCCGCGGCGCGGTGGCCCGGCTCGCCGAGCGCGTCTACAGCGGGCTGGACCACACGCAGCAGTCTGCGGCGCGCAGCATCTTCTTGCGCCTCGCCGGCGCCGGGGAGGGTGACGCAGCAGTGCGAAGACGCGTAGCGCTGGCCGAGTTCGACGCCGACCGCGACCCGGCGGTGGCGACGACTCTCGATGCGCTGGCAACAGGGCGTCTGCTCACGATCAGCGAGGGCTCCGTCGAAGTCGCCCATGAGGCGTTGCTTCGCGAGTGGCCGCGGTTGCAAGGCTGGCTGGACGAGGACCGTGAAGGCCAGCGACTGCACGCGCATCTGATCGCAGCCGCTTCCGACTGGGACAGCCGAGGTCGCGACACCGCCGATCTCTACCGCGGCGCTCGCTTGTCGGCGGCGCTCGACTGGACGGCGACCCACACACCCGAGCTGAATGAGCGCGAGCGAGACTTTGTGACCAGGAGCCGCGAGCAGAGCCAGCGCGAGGTGGCGCGGCAGCGGCGGCAGAACCGGCGCCTGCGCAGCCTCCTGGCCGGGGTCGCCGCACTGCTGATCGTCGCCATCGCAGCCGGGTTGGTTGCCTTCGGCCAGAAGCAGTCGGCCGATGCCGCAGCGCGGGTCGCACTCGCGCGACAACTCGGCGCCGAGGCGCTGATCGCGCCGCGCGTCGACGAGGCGCTGCTCCTGGCGCGTGAGGCGGTCCTGCTCGACGCTTCGGCACAGACCGAGAGCACGCTGCTCGCGACGCTACTGCGAGCTCCGTCGGCGATCGGAACATTCTCGACGCCGATCGGCGTTCAGCCTGAGGAAGTCGCGGTGAGCGGCGACGGACGGACACTGGCGGTGTCCGAGAACACCGGCGCCGTGAACTTCTTCGACACCCGCACCTACCGACAGATCCACGCGCCGCTCAGCAACTACAACGGCGGCCTCGTCGGCCTTGGAACGATGGGCTACGCGGGCCCGTTCTTCTACTCGATCCACGTGTTTCCCCCCAGGCCTAGTGGACCAAACCCACCAGAGACCCTGGACCTCTTCGATGCGGCTTCGATGGTCAAGATGCACAGCTTCACCGTGACTGACACGTTCATCAACAACTCCACCGGCCCCATCGACCCGGTGCTCGGCAGCCCTGACGGGCGCGACTTCTGGTTCGTATTCGACATCACCCCGGGCAACAGCTCAGACGGCACCACCTATGTGGACCGCTGGGAGACGTCGAGCGGCAAGGTCACAGAACTGGCGCTGCCCACGGTGGGTCTGGGTGGCGCCGAACTCTTGGCGGGTGACCGGCTGCTCGTCGTCACAGACAGCGGGGTGGTGACCGTCGACGGGCTGTCGATGCGCGAGCTCAGCTCGATCCCCTTGAACCTGGGCAGCGTTCAGGTTTCTGCGATCAGTCCCGACGGCAAGCGGCTCGCCACCACCAGCGGCAATGGAGGCACCTTCGCCATCTGGGACCTGACGGCCCAGCCCCCGCAGATGATCACACCCAGCGAGTCTCATGCCGCAGGTATCAATGGGCTCGAGTTCACTCCAGACAGCAGGGATCTGGTGACCGCCTCCGCGGACGACACTGCGGCGGTGTGGGACGCTGCGAGCGGCACGCTGGTGACGCGCCTCACCGGGCACTCGAGCGCGATCAACGGGTTGAGCGTCTCACCAGACGGGGCGGCCCTCTACACGGCATCCGCGGACGGTGTCGTGCTCCAATGGGATCTCAGCGGCGCGTTGGGCTTCGGCCGGCCGTTCCAGTTCCCCGCGTTCTCATCG
>JAFAJR010000108.1 GCA_019236085.1 Candidatus Dormiibacterota bacterium | reverse complement strand
CGGTGCACAGCGCCGACGTGGCATCGTCGTTTGCACGACTCGGGCTGGCGCCGCCATCCATCGTGAACGTTGCCATCGACGGTGCCGTGCCGCGTTCGGATCCAGACGGGGCGGACGTGGAAGTCGCGCTGGACTACCAGGTCATCGGCGCGATGATCGCGGCAATGGCGCCGCAAGCGCAGGTGACGATCGTCTCGTACAACGCGCCGAACACCGAACGCGGCTTCGTCGATGCAGTCGCAGCCGCTGCTGCCGACGATGTGCGCCGGCCTGCGGCGGTGTCGATCAGCTGGGGCGGCGACGAGGACGTGTGGTCCCTGCAGGGAATGCGCGCCATGGACGACGCGTTTGCCACCGGGTCGTTGCGCGGCCTCACCTACAGCGCGGCCGCGGGCGACCAGGGCTCTGCCGACGCGCATGCCGACGGCCTGCAGCATCCCGAATTTCCGGCGTCGAGTCCACACGTGTGGTCCTGCGGCGGCACGACGTTGCTCGCTGTGCGCAGCCGCATCGTCAGTGAAGCGGTGTGGAATGAGCTGCGCCGTGGCGCCGGCGCGGCGGGCAGTGGTGTGAGCGGCGTGTTCGCTCCACCGTCGTATCAGCGCAGCGCAGGCATTGAGGCACGCAGCATCGACGGCGGCGTGCCGGGACGCGGCATGCCCGATGCATCGGGTGTCGCCGATCCTCTCACCGGCTGGAACATCGTTGCGCTGGGAACGCTGCGCACCACCGGTGGCACGTCGGCGGTGGCGCCGATGTACACCGCGCTCTGGACTCTCGGCGCAGCCCTGCAGGAACGGCGGATCGGACTGCCACATCCGCAGCTGTACGCCGGCCGCGGCCGCGGCTTCAACGACATCACCGCAGGCAACACGGGTGGTCCGTACTCCGCGGCACGTGGCTGGGATGCTGCCAGCGGATGGGGCTCACCCGTTGGCCGTCTCATCGTCCGTCAGCTCGCGATACCACTGCCGCGGCTCGCAGCGCAGCGGCGCGAACGCCGCGAGGCACGCACCGTCGACATCGGGTGAGCGTGGTGCAGACGTCAGGGTGACGCCGGCACCCAGACGCCGCCGGTGCAGGTGCGAAGCGGTGTCGTGGCACCGATCACAGGAGCCGCGTATGCACGTGCAGTCACGGTCACGCTTGACGGGAAACCGGGAAACGTGATGGGCAGCGGTACCTGCTGCGTCACCGACGCGTACACCCTGCAGCCGTCGGAGTCGCAGACCGTCCCCTTGGGGATGCCGGCCGACTGGTCTCCGGCCTGGATGCAGGCGCGTTGAAACGCATAGAGCGAACCCTCCCGGTCGGCACCGGTGACATCGACGATGAAGCCACGGCAGGCAGCATCCCCCTGGCCGCAGCTGCCGTACAGGAAGTGCGGATCCACGGAGTCGGCGCCGGACTCCGCCGCCACCTGCGCCGCGGCCTGCACCCGGTCGGACCAGCGGAAGAGGAACGCCGTGTCGGCGACCAGGCACATCAGGCCGAACAGCACGAGAGCGAAACACAGCGCGAATACGACCAGGGTCTGTCCCTGTCCGGCGGCTCGGTTCTTGCCACTCATTGCCGAAACGGAGGTGGCAGCACCTCTGCGTGGGCGTGCAGCGTCGGCGTCCAGAACACGCCCCAGGCGAGGGGAGTGTCGCCGAAGTCCAGCGACGCAGTGGCGTCGCAGATGACGACGTCGAGCCCGGAGGGCGGATTGAGCGCGTGGTCGAGGTATCCCGGGTAGGCGTTGCCGTCCGGAGCAACGCTCCCCACGTCACAGCTGACCTCAGAGCCGCGCGGTGAAGCCGGGTACGGCGCCGACGGCGCCCCACGGCTGTCGCCACCTGAGGTGCACAGTGGCTGCAGATGCCACGTGAGCAACGACCCGAACGAGCGCATGGTCCCGTAGAAGGACTCCGCAGCGTACCGGCATCCCGTTGGAATGCCTCCCGTCTGCAGCTGCGCTCCCGTCTCGCCGTTGCAGCATCGAGCGTCGGGACAGCACATGGTTCCTGGCGGGTCGAACGACGACTCAGTTGCCTGGAAGCGTGATTCCGCGGCCAGGGTCACCGCGGAGTCCAGCTGCTGCTGCACCGAGATCTCGAGCATGAGAGCGATGAAGTTGCAGACGAGCAGCAGCAGAATGGGGATCACCAGCGCTGTCTCGAGCGCAGCCTGCGCGTTGCTGTGCCGGCGCCTGGCACGCCGCGGGATGTTCATGGTGCGAATCGCAGCGAGTGAGTCGTGGCCGCGATGTCGGTGGCGATCTCGCCAGCCTCGGTGCCGGCGCCGAACCCCGGTGGTACCAGCGCTGCGACGTAGCCAATGGCGCGGACGGTGACCATCGGGCTGTCTCCGCAGCCGGCCGCCGGCGCGGTCACGGCGCAGGGCGGCGGCGCGTCCACCTCGACGCAGAGCGCGACGACTCGCGGCCCGAAGACCGCCTGCACGGCGCCTGGAGACGCCGGGCACGAGACGAAGCCGCAGGCGTCGCGCCGCGTGGGGTCGCACCAGGCAACGACAGTGGTGCCGAAGAGCGCCTGGCGGAGCCGCTGTCCGATGTCAGCAACCACCGTCCGGGCGTCGGGAGCCGTCTCGCTCAGCGGACCGGCGGCTGCCGAGGCGGCGTCGCGCGCTGCCTGCTCCACAGCGGCGACCTCGGCGCTGGTCTGGACGGCCCAGAGGCCGGCGTCGATGGACGCCAGAAGGCAGAGGAAGAAGAGTGGCGCGACAACGGCGAACTCGACTGTGGCCTGTGCAGCCGAACGGCGCGAACGCCTGCCCCATCTCAAACGCACCGATCCATCCCTCCGGTGGCGGGGATGGTACAGCCGCCGCGGAGACACCGTGCGGACGGAGGTCCGAGCGGCGCGTCCGTCAGGAGAGCGGGACGAAGGTCAGGTTCACCGGAGTGAGCGGGGTGACGTCGACCGGGGTCGCCGGCTGCCCCGTCGACGGATCGACATACGTGGTCCAGTCGCCGTCGCGGTACA
>JAFAJR010000068.1 GCA_019236085.1 Candidatus Dormiibacterota bacterium | reverse complement strand
GCCCGGTGGACGAGGGCCTTGACGGCACCCATGCCATGTGGCGGGAGACGACGCCCTACGCTGCGGCGATCAACACGGCGGCCTTCTCCCTGGTGGGCGACGTTCACCTGGCGCCGGGCCAGAACCTGCAGGACCACCTGGAGCGCCACCCCGGCGACTTCCTGCCAATCACCAACCTGTCAGCCCTGTGGATCACGACCATCACCACCGAGACGCAGGCCCTGCAGCGGCCGATCGCGCTTTTGAACCCTTCTGCCATCCTGAGCTTTGCATTGCGCTGAGCCTTCAGGAGGAATGGCACATGGCAGGCATCACCGCTACCGCCGACATCGACATCGAAGCCCCGGCCGGGCGGGTGTGGCGCGCGCTCACCGACCCCGACGAGATCTCGCGCTATTTCTTCAACACAAAGGTGGAGACGGACTGGAAGCCCGGCAGCCGCATCGTGTGGAAGGGCGAGTGGGAGGGCAAGGCGTACGAGGACAAGGGCGAGGTGCTCGAGGTCGAGCCCGAGCGGCTCCTGTCGATGACCCACTACAGCCCGATGACCGGCCAGCCCGACGTGCCGGAGAGCTACCACACCCTGAGGTTCACGCTGTCAGGCGATGGCGACACGACGCACGTCGAGCTGACGCAGGACAACAACGCCGACGACGCGGAGGCGGAGCGGTCGGCTACAAATTGGCGGACGATGCTGGACGGCCTCAAGCGAACGGTGGAAGCCGGCAGCTGAGGCCAGCCGCCGGGGAGCCCGAGCCGCAACGATCGAGGGGTCCCCGCGAGAGCAGGACCCCGCCGTCGACCGACCGGATGGATACCTCAGGCTGGGGCGTAGAGCGCTTCGCGGATCTCCCGCTTCTGGCGGCCGCCCTTGAGGAAGCCGATGCCCATGCAGACGACGGCGACGCCGGCCACTGCCATGCCCACGAAGATCATGTCGGCGCGGCCGAAGCCGAAGCCGAACAGGTTGATGTTGGCCACCTGGTTCAGGCCGACGCTTTTGCCGCTGATGTCCACGAACGACTTCTCCGCTGGAGCGCCCCACACGGTGGTGACGAACGAGACCAGCACCAGGCAGGCGGCCCAAAAGTGCCAGACAGCGGCGCTTCGCACCTGGCCGTGCCTCGGCTTCGACGCCACGTAGAAGGCGGCCAGAGAGGCCGCCTCCAGCACAACGTAGCCGTTGAACAGGATGAAGACCATGAAGAATGAGAAGATCTGGGCCGTCGTCAAGCCCGTGAAGCCGTTGATCGCGAACGCGTTGTTGGAGGCGGCGACCATCATTCCGGCAGGCACGATAGCACCGGCGGCACGGCTCGTAACCCGCCCCTCGAACGTGGCATTCTGAGCCCGATGCCGTCGGTGTCGACCTTCCCCGACACGACCGCCGGCGGCGCAGCCACGCCTGCGCGGCTCGCCGGCATCCTGGCCACGGGGTCATGCGTCCCCGATGGTGTGATCAGCAATGCCGACCTGGAGCAGCTGGTCGAGACCTCGGACGCCTGGATCCTGGAGCGGACCGGCATCTCGCAGCGGCACAAGGTGGGTGCCGGAGTGACCACCTCGGTTCTGGCGGCCGCCGCGGGGCGCATGGCCATGGAGCGAGCGGGCGTCGAGACAGTGGACGCCATCATCGTCGCCACCTGCACCCCGGACACGTTCGTGCCGTCGACGGCGTGCCTGGTGCAGCGCCGCCTCAACCTGCCCGGGATCCCGGCATTCGACGTGAACGCAGCCTGCAGCGGCTTCGTCTACGGGCTGGCGCTGGCGAACAGCCTGATCGGCCAGGGCGCGATCAATTCCCTGCTCCTCATCGGCGCCGAGTCGCTGACCCAGCTGGTGGACTACACGGACCGGTCCACATGCGTGCTCTTCGGCGACGGCGCCGGCGCCGCCGTGCTCGGACCGGTGGCCAGCGGGGGCATGCGGGCGGTGCGCTGGGCCGCCGACGGCGGCGGCTCCGACCTCATCTACCACGGACCCAAGGCGGGGGAGGACGGCGCGATGAGCGGCCCGGACGGGCTGCGCATGCTGGGCAAAGGCACGTTCCGCCTGGCGGTCGAGCGGATGATCGAGACGGTGGGCGCGCTGTGCGCCGATGCGGGATGGAGTCCCGACGACATCGACGTGGTGATCCCCCACCAGGCGAACCTCCGCATCATCGAGGCGGTGAGCAAGCGCATCGGCGTCCCGCTCAGCCGCTTCATGGTCAACATCGACCGCATGGGCAACACCAGCGCCGCCTCCATACCGATCGCAATGGACGAGGCTGCGTCGACCGGCCGCCTGCGCGACAGCGACCGGGTGATCTTCGTGGGATTCGGCGCGGGCATCACCTGGGGCGGCGCCGCGATGGAATGGACTCGACCGGCGTCGCGGTGAGCGCGCGGCGTCAGCCGCCGGCCCGCCGGCTCCCGACCCCCGGTCCCCAGCTCCGGCCCGTGGCGCCGGTTGGCACCGTCGCCTGCCCCTCCTGCGGCCGGCGCTTTGTGAGCGACCGCTACCAGGAGCTGCTCAACGTGTGCTCGGGGTGCGGCCATCACGGGCCGGTGAGCGCGCCGGACCGCATCGAGCAGCTGGCCGACCCGGGGAGCGTCGAGCGCGACGACCACGCCACCACTCCCCGTGACCCCCTGCGCTTCGATGACGGTGTCCCCTACCCGGAGCGGTTGGCCCGGGCCAGGGAGCGGACCGGCCTGGACGAGGCGTTCGCCATCGCCAGGGCGTCGATCGACGAGGTGCCGGTGGTGCTGGCCTGCATGGACTTCGCCTTTTTGGGCGGATCGCTGGGCAGCGCCTCCGGCGCCATGTTCGCGGCTGCCTGCGACGACGCCGTCGCCGAGGGCCGGGCCCTGGTTTCGGTCTGCACTTCCGGGGGAGCCCGCATGCAGGAGGGCATCGCGTCCTTGGCGCAGATGGCCCGCTGCTCGGCAGGGGTCCATGCCGTGAAGGGGGCGGGACTGCCGTACATCTCCATCCTTGGCGACCCGTGCTTCGGCGGCGTGACCGCATCGTTCGCGGTGCAGGCGGACGTGATCCTTGCCGAGCCCCAGGCGCGCATCGGCTTTGCCGGCGGCCGGGTGATCGAGCAGGCGACCCACGACCGGCTTCCCGAGGGCTTCCAGACAGCGGAGTTCCTGCTGACCCACGGCATGCTCGACGCGGTGGTGGAGCGCCGGGAGCTCCGCGACCTCAGCGGCCGGCTGCTGCGGCTCTTCACCGGGCGCTCATGACGTCCGCCACCGCCACCACTGAGCGGGAGCAGGCCGCCTTTGCCGCGGTCGAGCTGGCCCGCCACCCACAGCGGCCGAGAGCGCTGCAGGTGATCGCCGGGGCCTTCGACGAGTGGATCGAGCTGCGGGGCGACCGGGCGTTCGGCGACGACCGCGCCGTGGTCGCAGGCCCGGCGCGCCTGGCTGCGCACCGGGTCATGGTCATCGGCCAGGAGAAGGGCACCGACCCCATCACCAGGGCCGTGCACAACTTCGGCATGCCGCACCCCGAGGGGTATCGCAAGGCACAGCGGCTGATGCGTGAGGCTGAGCGCTTTGCGATGCCGGTTGTGTGCCTCATTGACACACCGGCGGCGCACGCCGGCATCGGCGCCGAGGAGCGGGGCCAGGCGTGGGCCATCGCTGACTCCCTGCTGACCATGCTGGAGCTGCGCACTCCGACGGTGTCGGTGGTGCTCAGCGAAGGCGGCAGTGGTGGAGCACTGGCGCTGGCGGTGTCGGACCGGGTCCTCGCCCTGGAGAACGCCGTCTACACAGTGGCGCCGCCAGAGACGTGCGCTGCGATTCTCTACCGCGACGCCGGACAGCGCGCCCGGGCTGCGGCGGCGCTGAAGCCCGGGGTTGACACCGCGCACGCCATCGGCCTGGTGGACGAGCTCATCCCTGAACCGTCACCGGGAGCGCATGCGCATCCGCAGCTGGTGATTGCCGCGATCCGCGGTGCCTTGTTGCGAACGCTGGGCGAGCTGACCTCGATGCCGCTCGATGCACTGCTCGAGCAGCGCATCGAGCGCTATCGCCACGCCGGCGACTGAGGTCAGGCCGCCAACGCGGCTCCGGCATCACGCGATCGCTTCTCCGGCTTGCGCAGGA
>JAFAJR010000312.1 GCA_019236085.1 Candidatus Dormiibacterota bacterium | reverse complement strand
CGTCGCCGCCGCCGCCTTCGTCACCCTCGGCGTCCTCCGCCCCGAGCAGCCGGAGGAACAGGATGGTGAAAGCGGTGAACAGTGCGATCTTGCTCAGCAGGGCGATGCATGCCCCGGCGATCTGCTGGTCGGTGAGCGGGTCGAGGCTCGTGACCCGGGGAGCAGCCGCGTAGGGCGGGTAGAGCACATGGTGCGCCAGGGCCACCGCAAGGCCGCCGAACGTCTGGGGGATCGTAGCCAGCAGGATGTATCCCATCGTCGCCAGGTGCGACATGGAGCGGTGCGTGCCCATCGGTGCGGTGATCGGCCACCAGAACAGCAGGGAAGCCGCCAGCAACGAGAGCTGTTGCAGCGCATCGACCGTGTCGCTCTGCATGGAAGCGACGTACGGCCCTGTGATGTGCCAGCCGAAGAAGGCGGCGTTCACCGCGATGATCGCGAACAGCGGATGCACAAGCACCCGCAGCGGGGCCCCCAGCAGAGCCGGCAGGTGCAGCGGTGACCGCGGCAGCGCCAGCAGGAGTAGCGGCGGCACCGCACCCATGAGGACTGTGATCTGCAGCAGGTGGGCGGAAAGCAGATAGTGCTGGGCCAGGGTCTGCAGCGGTGAGAACCAGATCAGCGCGAGAAGGACCACACCGCCGCCGAGCGAGGCCATGCGAGCACGCAGATGGATGTCGTGCGGCGCTGCGCGCAAGACCAGCAGCGGCACCACAGCGGCCAGCAGGGTCCCTGCCAGAAGCAGTGGCTGGACGGTGACGGCGGAGGCCTGTGGCAACCCCATCACCAGCACACGCTAGCGCAAACGGCAGGACAACATCGGCACGACGGCATCCAGACGCGCTACAACATGCTCCGTGCAGACCCGAGCTGAGGCTCACCGGCAGCGCACGCGGTCCTACCAGTTCTCACTTCTCACCAGCCGCAGCGCCGATGACGTGCTGGCCGAGTTCGCCGCCAGGAGCCTTCCCGGGATCGGGCTTGCCGAGCGCGGGGCAAACTACCTCATCCTCAGGCCCCAGCAGAGGCGGCGGTACGGAGGTGACATCGCTGCGGTGGCCGCCATCGCCATCGTGCTGGTGGTGCTCATGCTGACGGCTGTCACCCCGGTGCTCATCGTGCTCCTGCCCCTGGCGTTCGCCCCGGCGGTGCCGCTCGTGCTCGACCACCGTCCTGACCTCGCCATCAGCGCCGTGCCGGACGACGAAAGCGGCGCCACCCGGGTGACGGTGCACGGTCAGGCGTCGACCGAGCTGGCCGCCTCACTCGACGCCTACCTTGGTTCGCTACCGCGACCAGAGCTGGCAGCCGCGATCCGGCAGCCGATCGGGGCTTGAGGGACGCCCTACTAGGAGAGGATGCGGATGACCGCCGTCACGACGCCTTCGAGGCTGAGTGAGGCGGGGAACATCGGCTGCAGGGATGGGTTCTCCGGCTGCAGTCGAACCTTGCCCTGCTCCCGGTAGAGGCGTTTCACAGTCACCTCACTCTCACCCGTCTGCTCGTTCTCAATCCGAGCCACGACGATGGTGCCGTTGGGCGGCGTGTCGTGACGCGGGCGCACCACGACGATGTCCCCGTCGTTGATACCGGCGCCGATCATGCTGTCGCCGTGGACGGTGAGCGCGTAGGCGTCGTCACCGCCGGCGATCTCGGGACCGACACTGAGATGCTCTTCCACGTTCTCGGCCGCAAGGACAGGCGTGCCGGCGGCCACCCGGCCGACCAGTGGGAGGCTGATGATGCGGCCCGTGCCGCTGCGAGCAGCTTGGCCGTCCACGACTTCCACCGTTCGTGACTTGGAGGGATCGCGGTGGATGTAGCCGCGCTGCTCGAGCGTGTTCAGATGGTTCTGCACGGTGGATGAGGAGCTCAGGCCCACCGCCAGCCCGATCTCGCGCACGGTGGGCGGATAGGGGTGGGATTGTGTGTGCTCCCTCAGGAAATCCAGGATCTGCCGCTGACGCGGGTTGAGCTGTTCTGGCATGAGGCCGGTGTTCCTTCTGAAACCGGGGTGGACCACTCGACTGTAGCACGGCACGGGCGTTTGTGCAAACGTTTGTTCTGGGGCCCGCGCTACCTTCTAGCGCGCCGTTGACGGCGGCCCGGGAAGGCGCGCCACGACCGCCGCGAGCTTCTGTTCCATCTCGTCGTCCGCCTCCACCTGAGCCATGCCGCGCATGCCTCTGAAGAAGGCGCGCTGCGACCTGGCGTACCGCAGCGTTCGGAGCACGGTCCGGCTGATTGCCTCCGCTGAAGAGCACTGCCCTTCGAGCACGTCGAGCGCCTCGGCGTACCCGATTCCGCAGCCAGCCAGCACCGCCGCGGTGACTCCAGCGCTGAGCGCGGCAGCGGCCTCCTCGACGATGCCCGGCGCAGCGAACAGGCGGCGTGTCCTCTCCTCCACCCATTCGCGGTGCCGCGAACGCTCGGTGTCCAGCACCAGGCCTACGGCACCGGCCGCCGGGTTGGCCTCGAGCAGCCCGGGCGCGCCGCCCGCGTCGAGCGCCTCCAGCGCCCGGATCACGCGCCGCGGGTTTCGCAGGTCTGTGCTCGCCCAGCGTTCCGGGTCGCGGCGCCACAGCTCGCCGGTCAGACGCTCCAGCCCGCCGGGTTCTGCGGCCACCCGGTTCCGCTCTGCCCGCCTGGCCGGGTCCGGCCGGGGAGCCAGCGAGTAGCCATTGACCAGCGCCCTGAGGTAGAGCCCCGTGCCGCCCACCACCACCGCTGCGACGCCGCGCTGGGCGAATCTCTCGAGGAGCGAACGAGCGTCGCCGAGCCAGTCGCCGGCGGTGTACGGCCGGCCTGGGGGAACAACTCCCACGAGGTGACAGGGGACGCCGCGAAGCTCGTCAGCCGTCGGCGCGCAGGTGCCGACCGGCAGCCCGCTGCGTACCTGGCGGCTGTCGGCGTTTATCAGCTCCGCCTTGCCGAGGCGCTCCGCCAGGGCCACGGCGAACCCGGTCTTCCCGGTGCACGTCGGCCCGCCGACGATGACGATCGGTGGCCGGCTCACCCCGGCGGGCGGCGGAAGGTCCGTCGCAGTGCGGAGTCATCCAGAACCAGCGCGGTGGGGCGGCCATGCGGACAGGTCGAACCACCCGGGGTCGCCGGCAGCCGGTCCACGATTCGTTGCTGGGCTTCGAGGCTGAGCCGGTCTCCGAAGCGCACGGCGGCGTGGCAGGCCGTGAGCGCCGCGAAGCGATGGCGCAGGCGATCCGCCGAGGCCGCCCCGTCGAGGGTGCCGACCAGCTCCGCCACCAGGCGGGCCGGTTCCGCTGCAGCGGCCTGGGCCGGGACGGCTGTGCAGCGCAGCTGCGCCGCGCCGAACACCTCGACGTCATAGCCACAGGTGGCAAGCAGTTCGATGTGCTCCTCCACCTGCTCGAGCCGGTCGGCGGAAACATCGACGACGACCGGCAACAGCAGCAGCTGGCGGTCCGGCGACCCGTCGCTCCAGCGCTGCATGAGCTCGACGTACAGCGCCTTCTCCTCAGCGGCATGCGGGTCGACCACCACCAGCGCGGCGCCGCGCCCCGAGGTGGCTACAACCCAGGCGCCTCCCCCCTGGCCGAGCGCCGTCAGCGGCGCGAGGGCTGACAGGTCGGTGACAGCCACCTCGCCGTCAGCTGCGTCGTCGAGCCGGAATTTCTCTTGCGGCACCGAACGCTCCGCCTGGGCTCCGGCCGCCCCAAGCCACCCGGCACCGGCGAACACGGGCACGGTGTTGGAGGCCTCGCGCAGAGCGGCCCAGCAGGCCCGCTGCACGGTGGCGAACACGGACCGTTCGTCCCGGAAGCGCACCTCGCGCTTGGTGGGATGGACGTTGACGTCGACGCTGGAGGGGTCGAGGTCCACGCGCAGCACGCCGTAGGGATGGCGGCCGGCCGGGATCAGGCCGCGGTAGGCGTCGTCGACCGCCGTGAGCAATGCCGGGCTGTGCACCCGGCGTCCGTTCACGGCGATGACCAGGCCGGAGCGTTGCGCCTGATGGGCCGGCGGCGGTGACAACGCGCCCGACACCCAGATCTCGCCCGGCGCGTCGATAGCCACGAGGCCGGCGGCAGCGGCGTTGCCCAGCACCTCACGCAGCACCGTCATCGTGGAGGCCGAGCCGGTGGTGCGGAGCGCCTCGTCGCCGTTGATGCAGAGCGTGAGGGCTACTGCCGGATGGAGCATGGCGGTTTCGGCGCACACCCGGCGGATCGCCGCCGCCTCGGCGCGTTCGCCCCGGAGGAAGCGCAGCCGGGCCGGCGTCGTGGCGAAGAGCTCGCAGACCGAGACGGTGGTGCCTCGAGGCGCGCCCGCCGCTCCCTGCTCCACCACGGCCGCACCACGCGCGGCGATGTAGGCCGCGGCGCCAGGCGCTGTGGCCGAGACGAGGCGGAGCTCGGCCACCGCAGCGATGCTGGCGAGGGCCTCGCCGCGGAATCCCAGGGTGCGCACCCGTTCCAGGTCGGCCGCGCCAGTGATCTTGGATGTGGCGTGCGGGGCTATGGCCAGCCCCAGGTCCGTTGCGGCTATCCCCTCGCCATCGTCGCTCACCTCGATGCGCACCAGGCCGCCGCCGTCCGCCAGCACCGTCACCCGCGTCGCCCCGGCATCGAGCGCGTTCTCGAGCAGCTCCTTCACCACTGACGCCGGTCGCTCGATGACCTCGCCTGCGGCGATGGCATCCGCCACCGCCTGGGGCAGGCGACGGATCGCGCTGCTCACTCGGCGACCCGGCGCCGCAGCTCCGCAAGCTTGTTGAGCGCGTGCAGCGGCGACATTGTGTCGATGTCCAGCTCGGCGATCTCGGCGACCACCGGGTGCGCCGGGGACGGGTTGAGCGCAAGCTGCAGCTGCGAGGCCTCGTCCACTCTTTCACCCGACGGGTCGCGCCGCTCGAGCGCGTCGAGCAGCGCGGAAGCGCGGAGCAGCACCGAGACCGGGACACCCGCGAGCCGGGCGACGTGGATGCCGTAGGAGCGGTCGGCGCCGCCAGGGACGATGCGGTGGCGGAAGACGACGCCGCCGCCCTCCTCCACGACCTCGACCCGCGCGTTGCGAAGCCGCGGCAACGAATCCTCGAGGCGCGTCAGCTCGTGATAGTGGGTGGCGAACAGGGTGCGGCAGTTGAGCTGGGGTGCGTCGTGGATGTGCTCCACGGTTGCCTGCGCAATGCACAGGCCGTCGTAGGTCGAGGTGCCGCGGCCGATCTCGTCCAGGATCACCAGGCTTCGCGACGTCGCCTGGCGCAGGATGGTCGCAGTTTCTGCCATCTCCACCATGAACGTCGACATGCCGCCGCTGAGGTCGTCGTGGGCGCCGACGCGGGTGAAGATCCTGTCGCACACACCGATGCGAGCACGCTCTGCTGGAACGTGCGAGCCGATGTGAGCCAGCAGCGTGATGACCGCGACTTGGCGCAGATACGTGGACTTGCCCGCCATGTTCGGGCCGGTGAGCAGCAGCACTCTCGCTGCTGCATCGAGGGCCGTGTCGTTGGGCACGAAGCCGCCCGGGCCGAGGCTGCGTTCCACGAGCGGATGCCGTCCGGCTTCGATGTCGAGCACCTCCGAACGATCCACGACGGCGCGCGTCCAATGCTCGCGGACGGCGACTTCGGCCAGCGACCGCAGGACATCGAGCGCGGCCAGCGCGTGCGCGGTCTGCATCAGCGTCGCCGCATGCACGGCGACCAGCGCCGCGGCCTCGCGCAGCAGCTCACGTTCGCGCTGCAGGGCGCGGTCCCGGGCATGCAGCACGATCGCCTCCTGCTCTCGCAGGTCCGGGGTTATGTAGCGCTCGGCACCGGCCAGCGTCTGCTTTCGGACATATTCGGCAGGAACTGCGCCGCTCTGGGCGTGAGGCACCTCGATGTAGTAGCCGAAGACCCGGTTGTAGCCGACGCGCAGCGAGCGGATGCCGCTGCGCTCCCGCTCCCGCTGTTCGAGGGTGGCGATGTACGACCGGGCGCCATCCGCAGCAGCCAGGAGCGCATCGAGCTCCGCGTCAGCACCTGGTAGCACCGCGCCGCCGTCCTCGAGCGGCGGCGTTTCGACCAGCAGCTCAGCCAGGTGTTGTGTGACGGCGGCCGGGGCGACACAGGTGTCGGCGAGCTGTCGCAAGAGCCCGGCGCCGACGTCACCCATCGCAGCGCGAACCTCGTCGAGCGCAGCGCAGGCGTCGCGGACGGCGGCGAGGTCGCGTGCCCCGGCGCTGCCCTGTGCGCAGCGCGCAACCAACCGTTCCAGGTCGCGCACCGGTTGCAGCGCGATGCCCAGCGCATCTCGCGTCGGCGCGCCGGTGACAAGCTCGGAAACGGCGTCGGCGCGTTCGGTGATCCGTTCCACTTCAGCGAGTGGCGTCTGCACCCAGGCGCGCAGCAAGCGACTGCCCATCGCCGTGTGCGTGCGGTCCAGCACAGACATGACGGACGGGCCGGTTCCGGCCATAGGTTGCAACAACTCGAGAGCCCGGCGCGTCTGGGCGTCGAGCCGCATGACGGCGCCGTCGCGGACCACGCCAACGGTGAGCAGAGGGCCGCCGATGTGCACCCCGCAGCGCTCGGCGTAGGCCAGCGCAGCGCCGGCGGCGCTGCGAGCCAGCGGGACGTCGTCGACGTCGAGTGGCCCCAGCGTGCTGGTGGCGCTTGCTGCGAGGATGCGCTGGTCGGCACGGGCGAGGTCGAACAGCGACGGCGCCAGCGGCGTGCGGGGGACGCCGGGCAGCAACGCCGGCGGAAGCACGGTGTCCTCCGGGTGCAGGAGCTCGGCGGCGTCGAAGCGCAGCAGATCGTCTGCCAGCGTCGCCGCGTCAAGTCCGACGCGGCGCTCGATCAGGTCGACCGAGCCGGTACTCGCATCCAGCACCGCGATACCGACTGAACCCTTCCTCTCCAGCACCGCGACGCAGCGCGCGACTGCGGCGGCGTCGAGCAGGCCGGGGTCCACGGCGGTGCCGGCGCTGAGCACCCGTGTCACCCGGCGCTCGACCAGCCGGCCGCCACCGGGCTCGCCCACCTGGTCCCACAACGCGACGCGATGCCCGGCGGCGATGAGCCGGCCCACATGCTGGGTGACGCTCTGCTGTGGCACACCGCACATCGGCACGCGCCCTGCGTTGCCGAAGTTGCGGCCCGTGAGGGTGAGTCCCAAGAGCGGCGCCGCCGTCTCGGCGTCAGCGCCGAACATCTCGTAGAAATCGCCGAGTCTGGCCAGAACCACGCAGTCCGGGTACTGCGCCTTCACCGCCCGATACTCACGGAGTATCGGCGTGTCGCCGGCGGAGTCCACGTCGATCGTGGCCCTGGCGGCGCGCGGGCTGGGGCCGAGCTGGTGTGGCGCCCTGGTCCCCGCCCCCCTGCTCAAGCCGCGGCCGGATCTGCGTGGAGCTGCCAGGCAGTGCTGTGCCGCACTGTCGCTGCGACGAGCGTCCCCGGCGTGGCCGATCCAGCCGGCAGCCAGGTCACCTTGCCCTCGCGAGACCGCCCGTACGGACGGCCGTCTTCAGACACGCCCTCGACCAGCACCTCGACGCGTGTTCCCTCGTACTGGCGGTTGCGCTCGGCTGCGATCTCGCGCTGCACCGCGAGCAAATGATTGAGGCGGCGCTTCTTCTCCTCGAGCGGCACGTCGTCAGGTCGCCGCGCCGCAGCGGTGCCGGGACGCACCGAGTACGCCGCCAGGTGGACTGTGTCGAACTGCAGCTCGCGCATCAGCCGCTCGGTGCCGGCGAACTCGGATTCGGTCTCGCCGCAGAAGCCGACGATGATGTCGGTGCTGACAGCCAGTCGCGGCCGCACGCGTTCGGCCGCGGCTCTGATCTGCGCCGTGTACTCGGCGACCGTGTAGAGCCGGCGCATCCGCCGAAGCAGCGCGTCGTCACCGGCCTGCACCGGTAGGTGCAGCTGCTCGCAAACCGTTGGGAGCTCTGCAATGGCGTCGAAGAGCGCCGGCACCGCGTTGCGCGGGTGCGACGTGAGAAAGCGGGTGCGCCAGAGTCCGTCCACCGCATCGACCGCGCGCAACAGGTCGGGCAGCCGGGCGCCGCTTCGGGGATCGCGGTAGGAGTTGACGTTCTGACCCAGCAGCGTCACCTCGCGCACCCCTCGGTCGACCAGGCGGCGGACGTGCGCCACGACTTCATCCACAGCGAGGCTCTGCTCCCTGCCGCGCACGAAGGGCACGATGCAGTAGGTGCACATCTCGTTGCAGCCATTGATGACAGGAACAAAGGCGCTGAGCCGGTCAGTGGCGGGCAGCGGCAGCGGGCCGTCGAGATCAATGGCATGCATCGCCTGCAGCTTCGCCAGGAAGCCGTCTGGCTCGCGCACGTCGAAGACGTAGTCAAGGTCGGGCAGGCGCGCCAGCAATGCATCGCCGTGTTCCACCGCCATGCACCCGGTGAGCGCGATGCTGCGGCCGGGTCGGGCGCGCTTCCAGGACACCAGCTCGCGGAACTTGCCGAACACCTTCTGTTCCGCTTTCTGCCGCACGGTGCAGGTGATGAGCACGGCGATGTCGGCGTCCTCGAGTGCCGCCTCCGGCACGCAGCCGATGTCGGCGAGCTCGCCGCCCAGCCGCTCGCGGTCGGCGTCGTTCATCTGACAGCCGATGTGCCAGAGGTGCACGCGCGGCGCCCTGCCCAGTGCCACGGTGTTGGGCGTACGCCGGTTGGTCCGCTCGACCAGCTGGAGCGGCACGAAACCGCGAGCGGAAGGGCTCAGGACAGGCGCCGCCATCGTGGGACGAAGCCTAGCAGCGCTTCGGCGGTGTTCCGCCAGCTGCGCCTAGCGCGTCTCGACGATGAGCCTGATGCCGGTGCGGTCCTCGCCATCGATGCTGATGTCGATGAACGACGGGATGCACACCAGGTCGAGGCCGCCCGGGGCGACGTAGCCACGGGAGATGGCGATCGCCTTGACCGCCTGGTTGATCGCGCCGGCACCGATCGCCTGGACCTCAACGCGATGCTGGGTGCGGACGACGCCGGCTATGGCGCCGGCCACCGCGACCGGCTTGCTGGTTGCCGAGACCTTGAGGACTTCCACTGGGAGCTCGCCTCCCTCCGGGTGTGTGTGCCGAGACGTCTGCGCTGATGTGGGCATTATCGACTGGAATTGTGATCCGCAGCGCTCTCATGGGTCCGCGGATGCGATGGCTTTGTTACCTCCGCCAGGTTTGAGCCCTCTGCTTCGCTACTTC
>JAFAJR010000269.1 GCA_019236085.1 Candidatus Dormiibacterota bacterium | reverse complement strand
TGGTGCACGCGTACTCCGGGCACGAGGACAAGGTCCGCACCAACCTCCTCAAGCGCGTGGAGTCGATGGACATGCACGACCGCATCTTCGACGTCCTGGTGCCGACCGAGGAGGTCATGGAGATCAAGGACGGGCAGCGGCGCAAGGTCAACAAGCGCATCTTTCCCGGCTACATCCTGGTCAACATGATCATGGGCGACGAGGCCTGGTACGTGGTGCGCAACACCCCCGGCGTCACCTCCTTCGTGGGCTCCGGCAACAAGCCCGTGCCCCTGCAGGAACACGAGATCAAGGGCATCCAGAAGCAGGTGAAGGCCGAGGCGCCCACCAAGGTGTCGGTGGAGTACGAGGTCGGCGAGAACGTGCGCGTCATCGACGGCCCCTTCACCGACTTCCACGGGAAGGTGGTGGAGATCGACGCCGCCAAGGGCAAGCTCAAGGTGCTGGTCAACATGTTCGGCCGCGAGACCCCGGTCGAGCTCGACCTCCTGCAAGTGGAGCGACTTCGCTAGATGAGCAAGAAAAAAGTCAAGACGGTGATCAAGCTGCAGATCCCGGCGGGCAAGGCCACGCCGGCTCCGCCGGTGGGCACCGCGCTGGGCCCGCACGGCCTCAACATCATGGAGTTCACCAAGGCGTACAACGAGCGGACCGCCGCCCAGGCGGGGTACATCATCCCCGCCGAGATCACGGTGTACGAGGACCGCACCTTCACCTTCGTCACCAAGACGCCTCCTGCCGGCGATCTGTTGAAAAAGGCGGCCGGGGTGGAGAAGGGGTCGGCGACACCGAACCGCGCCAAGGTGGGCTCGGTGACGCGGCAGCAGGTGCGCGAGATCGCCGAGCAGAAGATGGCCGACCTCAACGCCAACGATGTTGAGCAGGCTGCGCGCATCATCGAGGGAACCGCCCGGTCGATGGGCATCACCGTCGGCTGAGAACGCATGTGGGAGGACGCAGCAGCGTCCGCTCGCACCACAGGAGATTGACATGGCCAAGCGACACGGAAAGAAGTACCTGGAGGCGGCCGCGGCCGTCGACGAGTCGCGCATCTACGCGCCGGTGGAGGCGATGACCCTGGTGCGTCAGACAGCCGTCACCAAATTCGACGCCTCCATCGAGGCGCATGTGCGGCTGGGCGTCGACCCCCGGCACGCCGACCAGATGGTTCGCAGCAGCGTGGTGCTGCCGCATGGCACCGGCCGCACCCGGCGCATCGCGGTGTTCGCCATCGGGGAGAAGGCGCACGAGGCGACGCAAGCCGGCGCCGACCTCGTCGGTGGCGAAGATCTGGTCAAGCGTGTCCAGAACGGCGAGATCGACTTCGACGTCGCCCTGGCCACGCCTGACGTGATGGGCATGGTCGGCCGCCTCGGCAAGGTCCTCGGCCCTCGCGGGCTCATGCCCAACCCTAAGGCAGGCACCGTCACCTTCGACATCGCCAAGGCGGTGCGTGACGTGCAGGGTGGCCGCGTCGAGTTCCGAGTCGACCGCTTCGGCATCGTGCACGCTGCGATCGGCAAGGCCTCGTTCGACGACGACAAGCTGCGCGACAACTTCGCGGCCCTCATGGACGCCATCGTGCGGGCCAAGCCGCAGGCGGCCAAAGGCACCTACGTGAAGACCGTGACGGTCGCCGCAACAATGGGGCCGGGCATCCACGTCGATCCCGCGCAGGCGGCACGGCTGACGGTCGCGTGAGCTGACGTGATCCGCCTGCTCATCGTCGACGACATCGCGAGCACGCGCGACAACCTCCAGAAGCTGCTCAGCTTCGAGGAGGACATGGAGGTCGTGGGCATGGCCGGCGACGGCCGCCAGGGACTCGAGGAAGCGCACCGGCTGCAGCCGGACATCGTGCTGACCGACGTGAACATGCCGGTGATGGACGGCATCACCTTCACCGAACGCCTGGCGCAGGAGCTGCCCACGTCCCCCGTGATCATCATGTCGGTGCAGGGAGAACGCGACTACCTGCGCCGCGCCATGCAGGCCGGGGCGCGCGAGTACCTCATCAAGCCGTTCAGCCACGACGAGCTGGTCGCTGCCATTCACCGTGTGCACGAGCTGGAGCAGAAGAAGACGGCGACGGTGGTCGCCAGCAAGGCCCCGGCGGAAGCCGCGCAGGGCGATCGCGCTCCCAGCGGCGAAGTCATCGTGCTGTTCTCGGGCAAGGGCGGCGTGGGCAAGACCCTGCTGGCGACCAACCTCGCAGTCGCGCTCGCGTCCGCCACCAAGGCGCGAATCTGCCTCGTGGATCTCGACCTTCAGTTCGGCGACGTGGGGGTGATGCTCAACCTCGACCATAGCCGCAGCATCACCGACGTCGTCGACGCCGGTGACACGCTCGACCAGGACATGCTGAACGACATCCTGGCGACGGGCCCTGCAGGGGTGCGCATCCTGCTGGCGCCGATCAGCCCGGAGCTCGCCGACCTGGTGGGCGCTGAGCATGTCCGCTCGGTGATGGGCGAGCTGCGCAAGCGGTTCGACTACATCGTGGTGGACACCTCTTCGCACCTCGCGGAGTTCGACCTCGAGGTGATCGAGATGGCGCACCACATCATCGTGCTCACATCGCTGACTATCCCCTCGATCAAGGACGCCAAGCTCTCGTTGAAGGTGCTCGAGTCGATCAACATCGATCCGAGCGCGATCATGCTCGTGGTCAACAGCGACAACAGCCACTCGGACTTCAACCGCGAGTCCATCGAGCAGAACCTGCGCCACCCCGTGGCCCTGCAGCTGCCGCACGAGCCACGGCCTGTCGGCGACTCGATCAACCGCGGAGCTCCGTTCGTCGCGCTGCACCCGGAGACCGAGATCACCCGAGCGGTGCAGCAGCTTGCCTCCCTCCTGGTCCCTGAGCAGCTCGCCGCTGCGGCTGCCGGCGCTGCGTCCGGCGGTGGCGACGACCGGTCGCGTAAGCGCCGCGGCCTGTTCGGCAGGTAACCTTTTCAAGGCGGCCTGACCGGCAAGTTCCAATCACTTTGAGGCTTGCAATCAGTCCAAACCTTCCCGTAGACTGACCCCCGGCGGTCAGGGATCACTAGGGGAACACGGGGGATTTCGGGGGCATGTGGAATGACGCGACGCGACGCGTCGACGATCAGTTGCGCCCACGCGGGCTGTCGTCGACCGAGCACGAGCTTGTAGGCCATCCGAGCAAGGCGTTAGCACATCGCTCGGTGTCGATTGTCTTGCCGGCGCACAACGAGGAGGCGGTGCTGGAGCACGTCGTCACGACGTGCATCACAACCTTGGACCGGCTCCGAGCAGACTTCGAAGTCATCGTCGTCAACGATGGCTCCGTCGACTCGACAGGCGCAGTCGCAGACGCGCTGGCAGCCGCTGACAGCCGGATTCGTGTTGTGCACACCGTCACAAATGTGGGGTACGGCGCGGCACTGCGTGCCGGGTTCGCGGCCGCGTCGAAGTCGACGGTCTTCTTCATGGACTCAGACGGTCAGTTCGACATCGCCGAGATCGAGCAGTTCTTGCAACTTTCCGCCGAGGGTCACGCAGTCGTGATCGGCTACCGCGCCCGGCGCGAGGACGCGCTGTTGCGCAAGCTGAACGCGTGGGCCTGGAACAGGCTGGTGCGCAGCACACTGCGTTTCAAGGTCAGGGATATCGATTGCGCCTTCAAGCTGTATGACGCGCACCTCCTGCGCGCTCTCGATGTGCAATCGACGGGAGCCATGATCAACGCGGAGATGCTCGCGAAATTGGCACGGATGGGCA
>JAFAJR010000159.1 GCA_019236085.1 Candidatus Dormiibacterota bacterium | reverse complement strand
GTCTCAAAGATCGTGGGGCGCACGAACCAACCGGCATCCGCATCGCATTCTCCGCCGGCGACGAGCGTCAGGTGCGAGTCGTTGCGGGCATCGCTGAACACGCTTTCGTGCTTGCGATAGCTGGCCTCGTCGATGACTGCGCCCATGAACATGGAGAAGTCACTGGGGTCGCCCATGGGGATGCTCTCGGTGGCCTCGGCGAGCGGCCCGCGGACGCGGTTCCACAACGAGTGCGGCACGTAGGCTCGTGACGCCGCCGAGCACTTCTGCCCCTGGTACTCGAACGCGCCACGCAGCAGCCCGACCAGCAGCTCGTCGCCGTTCGCCGACTCGTGCGCCACCACGAAGTCCTTGCCGCCGGTCTCGCCGACCAGCCGCGGATATGTCCTGTAGCTGTCGAGATTGGCAGAAACAGTGGTCCACAGGTGTTTGAACGTCTCGGTGCTGCCGGTGAAGTGGATGCCGGCCAGCTCGGGGTGCGTCAGCGCAGCCTCCGAGACGGCGGCCCCGGGTCCGGCGACCATGTTGATCACCCCCGGCGGCAGACCCGCAGCCTCGAGCAACTCCATGATCACGTGCGCTGCCAGCAGCTGCGTGGTGGCGGGCTTCCACACCACAACGTTGCCGAGAATCGCCGGCGCCGTGGGCAGGTTGCCGCCGATGGACGTGAAGTTGAACGGCGTGATCGCCAGCACGAACCCCTCGAGCGCGCGGTACTCCAGGCGGTTGAGCTGTCCCGGGGGCGAAAACGGCTGCTCGGCCATCAGCCTTTCGGCGAAGTGCACGTTCCAGCGCCAGAAGTCGATGAGCTCACACGCCGCGTCGATCTCCGCCTGATGCACCGTCTTGCTCTGGCCGAGCATCGTCGCAGCGTTGAGCCGGTCGCGCCACGGCCCGGCGAGCAGGTCGGCGGCGCGCAGGAAGATCGACGCGCGCGATTCCCATGAGGTCACCGACCACTCGTGCCACGCCGTGAGCGCCGCGTCCACGGCGCGGGACACGTCATTCGCAGTGGCCTGTCGTGCCGTCCCAAGCACCAGGGCGTGGCTGTGCGGCGCCCGCACCTCGAGCTCTGTGCCTGCGCCGTCGCCGGCCTCGCCGCCGATGTGCTGCTGCAGCGTGTGGGGGGATTCGGCGGCCATCGTGTCGAGGGTCCGGCGCAGCGAGGCTCTCTCCGGCGAACCGGGGCGGTAGAAGTGGACGGGTTCGTTGGCAGGCGGGGAGGGGGCAATGCTCATCGCCCTCGATTGTGCCCGAGCGGGCCCGGTGTACAGTGGATTCGAAATGCAACCCATCCCCCTGCACCAGCGCCTGCTTCCCGAGGGCGTCGACCGCCGTCCGCCATGGCTCACCGTCAAGCTGCCGATGGGCGAGGGGTACTCGACGCTCAAGGGCATCATGCGTGGCCTCGAGCTGAACACCGTCTGCGAAGAGGCGCACTGTCCCAACATCGCCGAGTGCTGGGGACACGGCACCGCGACATTCATGATCCTGGGCGACGTCTGCACCCGCGCCTGCGCTTTCTGCGCTGTGAAGAGCGGCAAGCGTGGCGGCGACATCGACTGGGACGAGCCGCGCAGGGTGGCCGAAGCAGTGGCGCAGATGGCGCTGCGGCATGCGGTGGTGACGTCGGTGGACCGCGACGACCTGCCGGACGGTGGCGCGGCGATCTTCGCCGCCACCATCCGCGCCATTCGCGAGCAGGCACCGGGTACGACCATCGAGGTGCTGACACCCGACTTCCAGGGCAACCTCGACGCGTTGTCGACAGTGATGGCGGAAACGCCGGAGATCTTCAACCACAACGTGGAGACCGTCGGCCGCCTGTACCGCCGGGTGCGTCCCAAGGCCAACCTGCAGCAGAGCCTTGAGCTGCTGCGCGCGGCGAAGCGCATGGAACCGAGGAGCCGCACCAAGTCCGGCCTCATGGTGGGCCTGGGCGAGGAGACGCCAGAGGTGCACGAGCTGCTGCGTGCGATGCGCGAGCACGACGTTGAGATCGTGACCATCGGTCAGTATCTGCGTCCCTCGCTGAAGCACCATCCGCTAATCCGCTACTGGGAGCCTGCAGAGTTCGCAGCGCTGCGCGAGTTCGGTCTCTCGCTCGGCTTCTCACACGTGGAATCGGGTCCGCTGGTCCGCTCCAGCTATCACGCCCACGAGCAGGCGGTGGCGGCGCAGGCCGTCTGACAATGGCGGCGCTGCGCTGGACCTGGCTCGGCACGCTGCCGTACGCCGACGCCTGGTCGCTGCAACGGCGCTGTGCCGAGATGCGCCGCGACGGCACCCTTGAGCACGATCTCGTGCTTATGCTCGAACACCCGCCAGTGTTCACCATGGGACGGCAGGGCGACGTCGCGCACCTCGGTGGCGGTGCAGATGCATTGCGAGCAGCAGGCGCGGAGTACATCGAAGTTGACCGCGGCGGCTCGGTGACATTTCACGGCCCGGGACAGCTGGTCGCATACCCGATCGTCGACCTTGCGTCGATGTTCCCTATCCCCGGGCATCCACGAATGGGCGATGTGCTGCGCTATGTCAGAGCGCTGGAGCAGGCGGTGATCGACACCGCGCAGCAGTTCGGAGTCACCACTGAACGCCGTCCGCCGTTCACCGGCGTGTGGCGCGGCAACGACAAGCTGGCAGCGATCGGCGTGAAGCTGGCGCGCGGCGTCACAACACACGGCATCGGCTTCAACGTCAACACCGACCTCGCGTGGTTCTCGCTGATCACGCCATGCGGCATCGACGGAGCGGGCGTCTGCTCGCTGCAGACATTGGGAGTGCGCGACGTGACGCCGCAACGGATTGCACCGCACGTCGCTGCAGCGCTCGGCGATGCATTCCACGCTGAATTCGTCGCTGATCCCTTCTCACTGGGACCAATCGCAGAGCCCGTTGCCGCCTGAGGCGGAGCGTCAGCGGCGAACCGCGACCACGTAGGTGAAGGCCCGGTGGTAGCGAAAGGCGCCGTCGTCGTCGCCACGCATGGTGAGGTCCAGCGCGGCTTCCAGCTGCTGCCGCATCGCAGGGCCGAGCACGCTGATGAGCGCATGTGGATAGGGCCCGGCCCCGCGCATCAGGTCGATCCACGACGCCGCGTTCGCGGCGTGGTTGCCCACCACGAGGTTGGTTGTCCTCTCCTGGTCGAAGCCTGCGTCGTCGAGCACCTTGGCCAGCGCCCATGGCTCGCCGAAGAGCGCGTTGTGGGCCGGCGGCCGGGGGAAGCGAAACCCGGTGGCCGCGAAGGCATCGAGGCGCCGGAAGAAGAGCTGCTCAGCGGGAGTTGCCAGGCTGCGCTGCTGGCAGCACACCACCAGGCGGCCGCCGGGCCGCAGCACGCGCCGCACCTCGGCCAGCACCCGCTGAGCATCGACCAGGTAGGAGAGGACCTGGCACATGGTGACGAGGTCGAACGCCTCGTCCTGCAGGTAGAGGTCGTGGGCGTCCATGTGCAGCAGCGAGACTGCGACGGTGCTGTCATTCTGTGCCTGCTGCAGCATCGCCTCGGAGACGTCGATGCCGACAACATGCCCGTCTGGTGCAGCCGCGGCCAGCCCCCGGGTGACCAGCCCGGTGCCGCAGCCGAGATCCAGTGCCTCGCATCCCGGCCCCGGTTCCGCCACCTCAGCGCACCGCGCCGCAGCCTTGGCGTGGACGCCCGAATCCCAGGTGTCGTATTCCGCCGCGGTCTTCTCGTAGAAGTCGAGCAGCTGGGCGGTGAAGGCGTCGACCGGCACCGCCGGGGGGCCAGCGGCGTTGCGGTGCGGTGACGACAGCGGGCGATTCACGTCCGATGGCTACCATACGGCGTGAACGTCGGGCAGGCCGTTCACAAGGAGCGTGGTATGGAGCAGGTTGTCGAGATGGAAGAGGCCGCGCACCAACCGCGCGGCCGCGGTCGGAGCAGCAACGGCCAGCTGACGAACGTTGTCGTGCTGGGCCCGCGGGACTCGCTCACGGGCAGTCTCACTGTCGACGGCGATGTGAAGCTGGAGGGCACCGTGGAAGGCGAGGTGCGAGCCACCGGCGACATCGAGGTCGAGTCGAGCGCCACGGCGCGTGCCCGCCTCGAGGGCCGCAACGTGTCGGTGCGGGGCAATGTCACGGGCAACATCGTGGCCAGCCACAAGCTGAGCGTCGCCGGTTCGGGTAGCGTCAGCGGCGACGTGCAGACTGCGCGGCTGCGGGTCGACGACGGCGCCACGGTGAACGGCAGCATCCAGATGCGCAGCGGCTCGGAGTCCGGTCAGTCCGGCTGAGCTCCACCACTGACGCCGCGGAACAGCGGCAATCCGAGACCGCTGAGCGGTATCTCGAGGCCATCTACTACATCCAGCACGAGGGCGAGGTGGCCCGCCCTGGGCGGCTCGCCGAGTGGCTGGGCGTGGCCGCCCCCACTGTGACCGTGAGCCTGCAGCGGCTGGCTCGCGACGGCTGGGTGAGCGTCGCGCCAGATCGATCAGTTGAGCTGACCGCGCCCGGCGGCCAGGCGGCGGCGGCAATCGTCCGCCGCCACCGCATCCTCGAACGCTGGCTCACCGACGTGCTAGGCCTGGACTGGGCTGCCGCCGACCGCGAGGCGCAGTCGCTGGCCCACGGCATGTCCGACCTGGTGCTGGACCGGCTCGACGGGCTGCTCGGCCACCCGGCCACCTGCCCTCACGGCAATGTGATCCCCGGCCGCCGACCTCCGGCAGGCCGGCCTCTGGTTCGGCTCGTCGACCTCGAACCCGGGCAGCGCGCCCCGGTGGCTCGCATCTCCGAAGTCGCCGAGCACGAGGCGCCGCAGCTCCTCGCAGTCCTGGGTGAGCTGGCGATCCGGCCCGGCGCTGTGGTGGAGGCCGGGGCACCGCACGATGGTGGGCACGGGGTGCTGATCGACGAGCGTGAGGCGGTGCTCGACGACGCGGTTGCCAGGGCCGTCTGGGTGCAGCAGCCCTAGCGCGGCGGTTAGCTTAGGCTAATCTAAGGGAGTGCTCGGCAGCTTCCTGATATTCGCCCGGGAGGGGATAGAGGGCACGCTGATCTGCGCCATCCTGCTGACGGTGCTGGCGGGTGCGGGTCGCAAGGACCTCTTTCGCTGGGTGTTCGCCGGCGCCGGGACAGCCGCGGCGCTGGCAGCGCTGGCCGGTGTCCTGCTCTGGATTCTCACCCGTGACGCGTTCGTGGGCTCGACGGCACAGACCTGGTTCGAGACAGCGGTGTTCGCCGTGGCGGTGGTGGTGCTGACCTACATGACCTTCTGGATGCGCCGCCACAGCCGGACCATGGGCCGCGAGCTGCGCACCCGGCTACGGGGCGCGATCGGCACAGGCTCAGGGGCTGGTTGGGCGCTGTTCCTCATCGCCTTTGCGACGGTGGGCCGCGAGGCCGTCGAGACTGTCATCTTCCTGCTGGCCATCGCCTACCAGAGCTCGCCGGCGC
This sequence comes from Candidatus Dormiibacterota bacterium, assembly GCA_019236085.1. Taxonomy (GTDB): domain Bacteria; phylum Chloroflexota; class Dormibacteria; order Aeolococcales; family Aeolococcaceae; genus JAFAJR01. The sequence goes on along the minus strand of JAFAJR010000159.1, from coordinate 4,732 downwards.
AGCTGGGCATAGGCGCCGGTTTCGGTCTGGCGCTGGCGCTGGCAGTGGCACTGGCGATGTACCGCCTGGGCGTTCGGGTCAACCTCGGCCGATTCTTCGCCGTCGTCGGGTCGCTGCTGATGCTCGTGGCCGCCGGACTTCTGGCCAATGCGGTCCAGAACCTGCAGACGCTTGGAGTGCTCCCCGGCGGTGGCATGACGTTGTGGAACACCAGCAGGACGCTGCCCGATGACACCGGGCTGGGTGACGTGCTGCACGGGCTCATCGGCTACAGCGCGAGTCCGTCGGTGTTGCAGGCGGTGATGTGGCTGGTGTTTTTGGCGGTGGGTTTGACGCTGTTTCTGCGTCCCCACGCGGCTCCGGCTGCGCGCCGGGCTGCGTAGTTTGCGAAACCCCTAGCCAGAACCTGCGCGGATCGCTAACATCCGCGTGCGAACGTCCATCTGTTCGGTCGTCTTCATCACATTCATCCAACCCCCGAACCCGGTGGGCGCTCCCGGGGGACCACATGGCCACCTTCGTCCGCAACCGCGTCCTCAATCAGCTGGCTTGGTCTCCGGAGGACGACGAGTGCCGCGCCAAGCGCCGCGACGCGCTCTGCGAGCTCGACGGGCTCCTGACCCAACTCGAAGAGGTCAACCTGCGTGGCACCCGAATCCCCACCAGAGTTCTGGTGGCGCTGCGCCGCCGGGGCGTGACCGTGGGACCGATGGCGAGTGCCGCCGAGCTGATCGAGGCCATCTTCGGGGTGCAGGAGCAGTACATGCGGCAGCCCGCAGGGGCTCCGCCTGCGGACCGCACCGCCATCGCCGAGCTGCGCGGGCGGCTCGCCTCCTGACCCGCAGCGCGGCTTTGCCGCGCACCATTGCGGCGTGAACCTCGAAACCGCCAAGCGTGCAGCCGGCGAAGCTGCAGCCGAGCTGGTGCAGGACGGCATGCGGGTGGGCCTGGGAACCGGCACCACCGCGCGCTGGTTCGTCACGGCTCTCGGCCACCGCATCGCAGCAGGGCTTCGGGTGAGCGGGGTGGCGACGTCGTATGCGACCCAGCGTCTCGCCCAGGAGGCCGACGTGCCGCTGCACGATCTCACCGCCCAGGGCCTCGACCTTGCCGTCGACGGCGCCGACCAGGTGGACCCGAAAGGCAACCTCATCAAAGGCGGCGGCGGTGCGCTGGTGCGCGAGAAGATCGTGGCAGCCTCGGCTACGCGCTTCGTAGTTGTCATCGACTCGACCAAGCTGGTTCCTGCGCTCGGCGGCCGCCTGCCCATCGAGCTGCTGGGCTTCGGCGTGGAACGCACGCTCGCCGCCCTTGAGCGGACCGGTGGCCGTTTCTTCCTCCGCGAGACGCCGGAGGGCGAGGTGGAGCGCAGCGAGAACGGCAACCTGCTCGCCGACGGCGTGTACCCACAGATAGAGGATGTCGACGCGCTGGCCGCGCAGCTGGATGCGACGCCCGGGGTGGTCGACCACGGGATGTTCCTCGGCATGGCGTCGCTGGTGCTTGTCGGCCATGAGGACGGCACCGTTGAGGAGATAAACGCAGCGGGCCGTACAGTGGACGCGGGCGGATAGCTCAGCCGGTCTAGAGCGCCTCGCTTACACCGAGGAGGTCGCGGGTTCGATCCCTGCTCCGCCCAGTCTCAGCGAGGCGTGCGGCGATCGGCGGCCGTGACCGCAGCGGCCCAGGTTTGATACGAGAGCCGTTCGTACGAGACGCGGTAGAGGACTGGGATGCGGCGCAAACGGTGCCCCATCACCAGGCCGCTGCTCCGCATGGTGGCGGCGGCGACATCGATTGAAACTGCGGGGTCCGCGAGGTTGCTCCGCTGGCTGGTGACGTGGTACCGCAGCGCCTGCAACCGGCCCAGGTCGCGCTGGTACTCGTACGCCGACCAGTACGTGCGGTCGATATTCGGCGGGAAGCGCTGCCGGCGGTCCCAATGACGGACCTCGCGGGCGTTCAGCCAGTCACGCATCACCGCTCCAGGGTTGAGCCAGCGCAACGATTGCCGGTCCATCGACCCTGATCGTACGGCGACAGGTGGGGTGCGCCAATAGGACAATCGATCCATGGCTATGGCACGCGAAACCGCCGGCGAACGGTCCGACGGTGGCGCCGCTCCGGTGTTCGAGGAGCTGGTCAACCGCCTCGACCCGAGCGTGCTGGAGGTGCCCGCAGGCAGCGCGGTGGTCCGGCTGGTCGAACCGGAAGGACCCGACTGCTGCGTGCGGATCGACTCCTCCGGCGCCACGCTGACCCCGACACCGCGGCGGCCGCACCCGGATGCGGTGCTGACAGCCGGCACCGAGACCTGGCGCTCGCTGGCCAGCGACATAGCAGGCGGCATGGACGCATACCGCCGCGGAAAGCTGGAGGTCCGCGGCAACCTCCATGTGGGGGTCGGCTTCCTTGCGGCCACGGCGCGCAGCAGCGGTGCGGGCCGGCTTCGTTTCCGGCAGGTGCCGACCGCCGCCGGCACCGTCTCGGTGCTGGAGGCAGGACGCGGCAGCGCTGTGCTGATGGCGCACGGCCTGGGCGCCACCAAGGCCTCGTTCCTCCCCACCGTGGCTGCTCTCGCACGCGAGCATCGCTGCATCGCGATGGACCTGCCGGGATTCGGAGATTCGGACAAACCACTGTTCGCGCCGTACGACGCGGACTTTTTCGCGGACTCGATGAGTGCCCTGCTCGATGCGCTCGAGATCCGCCGAGCGGATGTGGTGGGGCACAGCATGGGAGGGCGGGCGGCGCTGCAGCTGGCCCTGCGCACCCCGAAACGGGTGCGGCGCCTCGTCCTCCTCACCCCATCGCTCGCCTGGCGGCGCAACCGTCGCTGGTCGTCCCTGCTGCGCTTCGTGCCGCCGGAACTGGGCGTGCTCCAGCTCGCTCCGCGCCAGGTGGTTGAACGGGTGCTCGACCAGCTGCTGCCCGAAGCGGCCAGCGGCTGGGCGGCTGCCGGAAAGGACGAGTTCCTTCGCTCGTATCTCACACCCGCAGGCCGCGCCGCCTTCTACGCGGCAGCCCGCCAGATCTACCTCGAGCGCCCCGACGGCGATGACGGCTTCTGGACCCGGCTCGGCACGCTGCGAACCCCGTCGCTCTGGATCTGGGGCCGGCACGACCGCCTCGTGCCTGCCGGTTTCCGGCGGCACGTCGCCGCAGCTCTGCCCGCAGCCAGACAGCTCACCGTCGACTCCGGCCACGTCGCACAGCTCGAGCGGCCCCGGGAGGTGCACGCCGCCGTCGCATCCTTCCTGACGTGAGCCTGCCGTCGATCGGCGCCCTGGCTCGCGCCGCCGAGCGCGCCGTCGAGAGCATCCGGGTTCTGCGGGGCGCCGGCATGTTGTCGCCGCTCCGCCCGGACCGCCTCCTGATCACCGGTCAGGCGCTCCGGCGCTGGGGCGTGACGATCCCAGGAGGGTTCGCAGCAGCTGCAGCGCGCGACCCGGAGGCAATCGCTGTGGTTGACGACCGGGGTGAGCACAGCTTCGCCGAGATCGACGGGCGGACCGATGCCATTGCCGCGGCCCTCCGCGAGCATGGGCTGGGCGAGGACGACCGGCTCGGCATCCTCTGCCGCAACCACGCCGGTTTTGTCGAGGCCCTGCTCGCCGGCACCAAGGTCGGTGCCGACCTGGTGCTGCTCAACACCGGCTTCGCTGCGCCGCAGCTGGCCGACGTGCTGCAGCGAGAGGCCGTCGACCTCGTGGTCCACGACGCCGAGTTCACCCGGCTGTTCCGCGGCGTCCTGCCACGGGAGCGGCGAATCCTCGCCTGGACGGATGCCGTGTCGCGCGGCCTGAGTCTCGAGCGCCTGGCATCGCAAGGGGCCGGCCGGCGTCCTGCGGTGCCGAGCAGGCAGAGCCGGCTGACCATCCTCACCTCAGGTACGACCGGCACGCCGAAGGGGGCTGCGCGTGCCCAGCCGAGGAGCTTCGAAACGCTGGTCGGCGTGCTTGACATGGTGCCGCTGCGCAGCAGGCAGACGGTGCTCATCGCAGCACCGCTCTTCCACGCCTGGGGGCTGGCGCACCTCGGGTTCGGCGTGGTGCTGCGATCCACGGTAGTCCTGCAGCGAACACTCGAGCCTCAGGCGGTGCTGGCGGCCAGTGAACGCGAGCGCGTGGAGATGCTCGCCGCAGTCCCCGTGATGCTGCGCCGGATCCTCGAACTTCCCGCCGCTGTGAGGCGCCGCTACGACCTCTCCTCCCTACAGGTGGTGGCGGTGAGCGGCTCGGCGCTGCAGGCGGACCTGGCCACGAGATTCATGGATACCTTCGGGGATGTGGTCTACAACCTCTACGGGTCCACTGAGGTGGCGGTTGCCACCATCGCCACGCCCCAGGACCTTCGCGAAGCTCCCGGCACCGTGGGGCGGCCGCCGATGGGCACGACGATCCGCATCGTCGACGACACCGGCGACGAGGTTGGCGCGGGTGACACGGGCCGCATCCTCGTGGGCAACGACCTGCTCTTCGAGGGGTACACCAACGGCGGCGGCGGGGAACGCCACGGCGGGATGGTCGCCACCGGCGACCTCGGGTACCGGGATGCCGACGGTCGCGTGTTCATCGCCGGCCGCGCCGACGACATGATCGTCTCCGGCGGTGAGAACGTTTTCCCTGGTGAGGTCGAGGAGGCGCTGGCCGCACACCCCGCCGTGGCAGATGTGGCGGTGGTGGGGGTTGACGACGATGAATGGGGGCAGCGCCTGGCCGCATTCGTGGTA
>JAFAJR010000148.1 GCA_019236085.1 Candidatus Dormiibacterota bacterium | reverse complement strand
CGCGATGTGCTCCCCCATCGTCCCCCCCTCGGGAGCGGGGATCTCGGCGTTCACCTTGTCGGTGACCACCTCCGCGATCGACTCGTACTTCGCCACCGTCTCGCCGGGCTGCTTCAGCCAGCGAGCGATGGTCCCCTCGGTGACGCTCTCACCGAGCTGCGGCATGTTGACGGTCAGCGGCATGCGGTCATCCTCGAAATTCAGTATGCGGCCAGGTCCCGCAGCTTCCGCTCCACCTTGTCGGGGGTCACCAGGTAGTAGTGCTCCAGCGGCGGCGAGTACGGCATTGCTGGGATCTCCGGTCCGCCGAGCCGCATCACGGGAGCGTCGAGGCTGTCGAAGCAGTCCTCCGCGACGATGGCCGCAACTTCGGAGGCGACGCTCACAGCAAGGTTCGCCTCCTGCACGATGAGCACCTTGCCGCACTTGCTGGCGCTGCGCACGATCGCCTCACGATCAAGCGGGCGCAACGACCGCAGGTCGACGACTTCGCACGAGAAGCCGTCAGCTGCCAGCTTTTCAGCGGCCTCCAACGCCGTGTGCACCATCATCCCGTAGCTGAAGACGGCGATGTCGTCGCCTTCACGCACCACCGCCGCGCTGCCCAGCGGCACTGTGTAGTCACCGTCTGGCACCTCACCCTTGATGGCGCGGTAGGCGCGCTTGTGCTCGAAGTACAGCACCGGGTCCGGGTCGCGCAGCGCTGCGACGATCATGCCTTTGGCGTCGTGCGGTGTCGATGGCACCACGACGCGCAATCCGGGAACGTGACAGAACATCGCCTCGATGGACTGCGAGTGATACAGCGCGCCATGCACGCCGCCGCCGAACGGTGCGCGGATCACCATGGGGCACGACCAGTCGTTGTTGCTGCGGTAGCGGATCTTGGCCGCCTCGCTGACGATCTGGTCGACGGCGGGCATGATGAAGTCCTGGAACTGGATCTCGGCGATGGGTCGCATGCCGTTCATGGCCGCCCCGATGGCCACACCCACTATGCACGACTCGGCGAGCGGGCTGTCCATCACGCGCAGCTCGCCGAACTCCTTCTGCAGCCCGTCGGTGACGCCGAAAACGCCACCTTTGGCACCAACGTCCTCGCCCATGATGAACACGCGCTCGTCGCGCTGCATCTCCTCATGGATGCCGTCGCGGATCGCTTCCAGATACGTCTTGGTGGCCATCAGCGCAGGTCCTCGGCGAGCACGTGCAGCAGCGCCGACTCGGGCTCGGGCAGCGGCGCTGCCTCGGCCTCCTCCTGCGCCTTGTCGAGCTCGAGCAGCAACTCGGCACGCATCTCGTCGGCGTCACCCGCTGTGAGCACGCCGAGCTCCTCCAGTTGCGCGCGGAAGCGCAGCAGCCCGTCCTGCGCCTTCTCAGCCTCGATGACCTCGGCGGTGCGGTAGCGGCGCTGGTCGTCGTCGGAGCTGTGCGACGTGAGGCGCACCACCTTGGCCTCGATCAGCGTGGGACCGTCGCCGTGGCGAGCGCGCTCCACAGCTTCGCGTGCGGCCTTGTAGCAGGCAATCGCGTCGCCGCCGTCAACTTTCACACCGGGGATGCCGTACGCCTTGGCGCGGTCGGCGACGTCGCGCGTGGGCATCTGCTTTTCCCACGGCACGCTGATGGCGAAGCCGTTGTTCTCCACCACGAAGAGCACCGCCAGCTTGTGCGTGGCGGCGAAGTTCAGCGCCTCGTGGAAATCGCCCCCACTGGTGCCGCCTTCACCGATCGACGTGAACGTCACCGTGTCCTCGCCGCGCATCCTCGCAGCGAGCGCGATGCCGCATGCATGCAGCAGCTGCGTGCCAACCGGCGACCCCGTAGTGATGATGTTGTAGCGCCTGCAGCCGTAGTGCGCCGGCATCTGCCGGCCGCCGCTGTTGGGGTCGTCGGCGCGCTGCAGCACTGACAGCAGCTGGTCCTTCGGCGTCATGCCCAGCACCAGCGTCAGCGCCAGGTCGCGATAATACGGCGCTGCCCAGTCCTCGCCGGAGCGCAGGTTCATGGCGAACGCCACCTGCACCGCCTCGTGGCCGATGCCCGAGATCCAGAACGGCGCGCGGCCCTGGCGGTTCAACACCCACATGCGTTCGTCCAGCAGACGCGAGCGCAGCATGTTGCGGTACATCGCACGCAGCGTCTCGGCGTCGAGCGTCGCCTGCTTCCTGCTCGCGGTCGTCTTGGTCACCGCCACGTCGTCGTCACCTCCTCCCGTAGCCGGGGCATCGCTCAGATGTGGATCGCCTCGCCGCTCACGGCCAGTGCGGCCTCGCTGAGCGCTTCGCTGAGTGTAGGGTGCGGCGCGACGGTGCGGCCCATCTCCAACGGCGTTGTCTCCAGCAGCTGACCCAGGGCCGGTCCCCAGATGAGCTCGGTCACCTCGTGCCCGATGATGTGCACGCCGAGGACGTCGCCCGAATGCTTGTCGCTCACCACCTTGGCGAAGCCACCCTGCTCTCCCCATATGAGGGCGCGGCCGTTGCCCCGGAAGGGGAAGACACCGGTGGCGACGTCATGGCCGGCGTCGCGCGCCTCAGCTTCGCTCAGGCCCACAGAGCCGATCTGCGGCGTGCAGTACGTGGTGCGCGTCACCTGCCGTGGCAGCAGCGGCTCGGGGTCGCGGCCGGCGATGGACTCCGCGGCGATGACTCCCTCGTGCAACGCCTTGTGGGCCAGCCAGAAGCCGCCCACCACGTCGCCGATGGCCCGCACCCCGGCCTCGCCGGTGTGCAGCATGGGGTCCACCACGATGGTGCCATTCTTGACCTCAACCTTCGTACCGTCGATGCCGATGTCTTCCACGTTTGCCGAACGCCCGACGGCGACGAGCAGCACCTCGGCCTGCAGCCTGCGCTCGCTGCCGTCACCCATCTGCACAGTCACCGCCACGCCGCCCTCGTTGCGCTGCACCGACTGCAGGTCGAGCTTGGCGCCCACCAGGCAGGTGATGCCGCGGGCCTCGAACTGCTTGCGCAGCTCAGCACCGACGTCGGCGTCTTCGAGCGGCACCAGTGACGGCAGCATCTCCACGACGGTGACCTCGGCGCCGCAGCTGCGGTACAGCGAGGCGAACTCCACGCCGACGGCGCCGGCCCCGAGCACGATCGCCGACGCCGGGACGCGGTTGGCGCGCACGGCGTCGTCGCTGGTGAGCACATGCTGCCCGTCCGACTCCACGCCGGGCAGCTGCTTGGGCCGCGAGCCGGACGCAATGATGATCTCGCCCGCTTCGATGTCGAGGCTGTCGCCACTCTGCGGCGCCACACTGAGATGACCGGCACCGGCGATGCGGCCGTGGCCGCGGACCGTCGTCACCTTGTTCTTCTTCAGCAGGAACTCGACGCCGCGAAAGAGTTGCAACACCACCTTGTCGCGCCGTGTCCCGGCGGCCGCGAAGTCGAGCCGCACGTTGTCGACGCTCACGCCGAAGGTGCTCGCGTGCTGCAGCTGGTCCACCAGCGCAGCACTCTGCAGCAGCGCCTTGGTGGGGATGCAGCCGCGGTGCAGGCACGTGCCGCCCACCTTGTCCTCCTCCACCAGCACCGTTCGCAGGCCGAGCTGCGCTGCGCGGATCGCCGCCGGGTAGCCGCCCATGCCACCACCAAGGATCGCGACGTCATAGCGGTCTGCCACGGACGGCCAGTATAGGCGGCGCCCGGACCGCGCCCGAGCTTACGAGAGGTACTGCAGCGGGTTCACCCAGGTGCCGTTGCGGCTGATGCCGAAATGCAGGTGGCACCCCGTGGAGTTGCCTGTCGAGCCCTCCCAGCCGATCTGGTCACCGCGGTGCACGGTCTGCCCGTAGCCCACGGCGAACGCCGACATGTGGCCGTACAGCGTCTCCCAGCCGTTGCCGTGCACGATGATGATGTAGTTGCCGAACCCGAATCCCTGGTAGGGCTGCGGGTAGGCGATGCCCGAGTCAGCCGCATAGATGTTCGCGCCGCAGGGACCGGCGATGTCGATCCCGTTGTGGAAGTGTCTCGTGGCGCAGTTGGGGTCGTACGGCTCGAAGGTGAAGGTGGTGCAACCGAATCCCTGCGTGATGGGGCCACTGTCCGGCCAGGCGAACACCCCGTTGCCACCGCCCGCGGCCAGCGCCGCGGCCTCTTCGGCCTGCAGCTGCTTGATCTGCGCGTTGAGCTGGTTGTCGGCCACCTGCGCCTCCTGCTCGTTGCGCTGGTCCTCGGCGGCGAGCCGGCGCTGCAATGCCAGGTAGCCCTGCTGCTGCGACTGCTGTGCGTCGAGCTGCTGCTGCGTGGCAGCCAGCTGGTCCACCACCCGCTGCTCCTGCGCTTCCTGCGCGCTGATGCTGTCGTAGTCGGCCTGGATGGCGGTGCGCACAGCGTCGATCTGTCCGACCTCGTCGTTCTCCGTCGCGCTGATGCGCCGCGAGTCGATGACGCCGGTCCAGAAGTCGTTGAAGTTGCCCGACGACAGCAGGTTGTCCAGCGTGGTGTCCTGCTGTTGCATCTCGTACACGATGATCAGCTGGTTCGCCAGCTGCTGCTTGTCAGCGGCGAGCTGGGCCTGCGCCGCCGTGAGCTGTGCATGCGTTTGTGCCAGGTTTGCCTTGATCGTGAGCAGCGTGACCCTGGCCGCGTTCTGCTTGGCGGTCGTCTTGGCGATCTCGGAGTCCAGCGCAGTGAGCACTGCCACCAGCTTGGTCTCCGCCTGTTGCCGCGCGGCGATGTCGTTCTGCAGCGCCGCAATCTGCGCCTGGTTCAGTTGCAGTTGCTGCTGGTCGGCGCCGATCTGATCGGTGTACTGGTCGGCGTGCACCGGGCGTGCGACCACGGCGACCATGGCGCCGGCGGCGAGCACCATGCTCACCTTGGCAAGCCTCACACGGCCAAGAATCGTCGCACCCCCAGGTAGCTGCCGAACGCGCCCACTGACACCCCGCCGATCGCCAGCAGCGCCACCAGCACGACTGTGAACTGCTCGTCGAACGGGATGCTCAGCAGGCTCTGCTGCGCGGCGTGGACGAACAGCTCATAGCCGCCCACCACGATCGCAGCTGAGAAGACCGCAGCCAGCAGGCCGCCGATGATGCCCTCCAGGATGAACGGCCAGCGCACGAACCAGTCGGTGGCGCCGACCAGCTTCATGATCTCGATCTCGGTGCGTCTGCCGTACACCGCCGTGCGAATCGTGTTCATGATGATGACGATGGAGATGACGAACAGGATCAACGCGATTGCCACACCGACACCGGTGATGATCCCGATGATCGTGTGCAGCTTGCT
>JAFAJR010000137.1 GCA_019236085.1 Candidatus Dormiibacterota bacterium | reverse complement strand
TGCGCCGTGCACCTGCGCCTGCAGCAGCTTGCCGGCGGCGACGCCGCCGCGGGGCACCACCACGCCTACGCGCAGACCGAACCGAGCGCCGTATGCAGCCGCGCTGGCGCTGGTGTTGCCAGTGGATGCGCAGATCACCGCAACGCTGCCGGCCTCCAGCGCCTTGGCCATCGCCACCACCATGCCGCGGTCCTTGAACGACCCCGTGGGGTTGAGGCCCTCCAGCTTGAAGTGCAGGGACGACAGGCCAAGGCTGCGGCCGATGGCTCGCGACTCGATGCACGGCGTGCCACCCTCCCCGAGCGTGATGCGCGGCGTCGCCGCGCTGACCGGCAGCAGCTGCGCGTATCGCTCGATGACGCCTGTGAATTCAGCAGACACGGTCGAGTGAGGCGGCGATTCCTCGCACCGCGGCGAGCGTTTCCACCGTCTCCAGTGCCCGGGAGTGCACTGCTCGCGGCGCGGCCCCTGTGAGCACCACCAATTGCGCACCGTGCTGCGGGGACGGTGCGTCGCGTGAGTCCTCGACGGGCACGCCTCGGTCCTCGAATGCCTGCAGGACGAGTCCACGCGCATCGTCGACGTCGGCGAGCATCATGCGGACGTACCCGCAGATCTCGTCGTTCTCCTCGCCGGCGAGTCGTGCAGGCCCATCAGTTGCCGGGTACACGGGTATGTCGCCCCGCGCAGCGCGCACGACGTCGCTGACCACCGCGCTGGCCGTCGGTGCGCCTCCGCCGCCACGCCCGCGCACCAGGACGCTGGACGCGAAATCACTGCGGATCAGCACCGCATTGTCCGAGTCGTCGATGTCGTACAGGGGATGCGACTGAGCAACCAGCGTGGGCTGCACGCTCAGCACCACACCCGCATCAGAGCGTGCGGCGTGCGCCAGCAGGCGCACGGAGCAGTCGAGCCGTCCGGCGTACCCGATATCGTCGAGCTTGACATCCCCGATGCCCTGCCGGTCGACATCCTCCGGCGGCACGTGCACGCCAAACGCCAGCCAGCTCATGACCACCAGCTTGTACGCGGCATCCCAGCCGTCGACGTCGCTGCTCGGATCGGCCTCGGCGAAACCCCGGCGCTGCGCGTCGACGAGGGCATCTGCGAGCCGCACACCGTCCCGCCGCATGTGGGTGAGGATGACGTTGGTGGTGGTGTTGATCACGGCGTCGAGTGAGGTGATGCGGTCGCCCAGCAGGCTGTCGCGCAGCAGCGCGATGATTGGAAGCCCGGCACCCGCCGACGCCTCGAACCACAATCCCGCGCCGTGTGCGGCGGCGAGTCTCGCAAGGCGTGGACCGTGCGTCGCGATGACAGCCTTGTTCGCCGTGACGACATGCTTGCCCTCTGACAGGGCACGCTCGATGCACTCCGTCGCAGGCTGCAGGCCGCCCATCACCTCGACCACGACGCGGACCGCGGGATCGTCCACGACGGCAAACGGGTCGTCGCCGAGCCGCACTGTCTCGGGGAGCGTCACGTCGCGCTGTCTTTGCACATCACGCACCGCCACGTGCCGCAGCACAGGAACGGCACCCGAGCGTTCGCCGAGCAGCTGCCACTCGCTGAGCAGCCTTGCGGCGATGGCGCTTCCCACGGTGCCCATCCCGAGCATGCCGACGCCGATGTGCGCTGTCACGCCGCGAGTGTAGCCGTCAGATCAGATGACGCTTCCATGCGATGAGCACCGCGGCTGCGCGGTCGCGGCAGCCCAGCTTGGTGAAGATGTTGCTGACGTGCGTCTTGACCGTGTTCTCGCTGACGAACAGAGCTGTGGCGATGTGCGCGTTGTTTTTTCCGTCAGCCATGAGACGCAGAACGTCGCGTTCACGCGCCGTCAGCATCGAGTGCTCGGCGTGCGCCGCACGCACCATCTCGGGGTCGAGCAGGGAGCGCCCCGCGGCGACGTCGCGGATGGCGCCTGCGAGCTCCTCGCGCGTCGCATCCTTCAAGAGATAGCCGCGAGCACCTGCCTGCAGCGACGGGAAGATGTAGTCCTCGTTGCGGTACGTGGTGAGCACGATGACCCGCGCCTCGGGGTTGCGGGCCCGTATGCGCCGCAGCGCTTCGATGCCGTCCATCTCCGGCATCTGCACGTCGAGCAGGATGACGTCGGGGTGCAGCTGTTCCGCCTGTGCAACCGCGGCGACGCCGTCAGAGGCACGGCCCACCACGTCGATGTCGTCCTCCAGCTCCAGCATCGTGCAGATACCGTGCTGCACGACCGGATGGTCGTCAGCCACGAGCACGCGGATCACGCGCCGGCCGCCTCCGCCGCAGGTTCGGACAGTGGAAGGCGGGCCATGATCTCGGTCCCCGACTGGGGAGCGCTCACCACGGACAGTGCACCGCCGGCGCTGCGCACTCGCTCGCGCATGCCCTCGAGGCCGAAGCAGTCCTCCCGGGGCCTCGATGCGCTGGGGTCGAAGCCGCAGCCGTTGTCTCGCACCGAGACGACCAGTTCCGAGCCGTCGGTTCGCATCGTGATCTCCACCGACGACGCGTGGGCATGGTGGGCGACATTGGAGAGCGCTTCCTGCACCACCCTGAGCAGCGCCACCTCCGCCGCGGGCTGCAGCGACGGCCGCGACGGCACGCTGCGAGCCCGGACCCTGGCGGCGACGCCGGTGCGCGCCTCCCAGGCTTCGGCCTCGCGCTGGATCGCTGCCAGCAGGCCCGTGGCGCTGAGTGGCGCCGGTCGCAGGTTCCACACCGAGCGGCGCGCTTCCTGCAGCGCGCTCCGAGCCAGCTCCCTCGCGATCTGCACCGACTGCTGAGCCCGGTTGGAGCCCCGCTCCACCAGGGTTCCCGCCGCCTCGAGCTGGATGACGATCCCGGTGAGCTGCTGCGCCAGGGTGTCGTGGATCTCCCGGGCCAGCCGGGTGCGCTCCTCGAGCACCGCGTGGTCCCTGCCTGCAGCGGAGAGCCGCGACGTCCGCAACGCCAGCGCCACCTGATCTGCCACCGACTGGAGCAGCCGCCGGGTCGACGGCTTCGGGGAAGTGGCGGCGAGCACTGCCAGCGCCCCGACTGATCCCTGGCGGGTGGCCAGCGGCCAGCCCAGCAGCACGCCGCCCGGCGCCCGGCGGCGCACGGGGCGGCGTCCCACGATCGCCGCCGACGCGATGGCATCGAGCAGGCCCAGCTCGGCCTCGGCTTCCTTCCAGGAAGCGGCTGCGCTCAGCTGCTCGCCGTCGAAGGTGTAGCCGCGGCCCGCCTTCAACGGGTGGATGGCGCGGACCGCGTCGAGCGCGTCCTCGAGGATGAGCTGCGGGTCGAGCGACCGGGTCAGCGATGCGGCAAGCGCGTTCAGGGCCACCAGCTCGTCGTTGCGAGCCCGGAGCTCGTCGGTGCGCTGGGCCACGCGGACCTCCAGCTCGGCGGCGCCGGCCAGGATCTGCTCCCGCTGCGAGTTGGTTTCGACGCGCATCCGCTCCAGGGTGGTCGCCAGCACGCCCACCTCGTCGCTGCCCTGCTGCGGCACCGGGTCGCCGGTCCGCCCCGATGCCAGTGCTGCTGCGGCGACGGTGAGCCTGCGGACCGGGCCGACAAGGCGGCGGGAGAGCAGCGTTGCCGCGACGAACGCGAGCCCCAGGAGGAGCACCAGCGCCGGCAGCACCATCAACGGGAAGAGCTGATGCACTCCGGCGGTGATCCCGTGGGTCAGGCCGGTGAGATCGGGCTCCAGCGCGCTGACCGGCACCGGCCGCAGCAGCACCCAGCGGCCGGAATAGACAGGAGCGGCGAAGACATCCTTCGCTATCCCGCCCAGGGTGGCAGTCACCATGCCGGGCTGGCCGTAGGCCTCGAGCCGGGCCAGCGACTGGCGGAAGCTGCTGTCGGTGGGTGGCGTCAGCGGCGTCCCGGTGGGGTCCGCCGGCACGTTGAAGTCCAGCCCTAGCCCGGGGCTGGCCCACACAACAGTGCCGCTGCTGCTGAGCAGCATTGAGTAGGCGCCGGCCGGCGCCGAGACCGAGCCCGCAGTGCTGAACGCGCTGCCGACCAGGCCGTGGATCGAGACGTCGACACCGACCGAGTCCTGGGTGCCGGCCACCGGGATCCATGCGCTGACGCCCAGCTGGCCGTTGCCCAGCAGCGGGTAGGGGTCGGTCCAGTAGGGGCCGCCGGCGCGAGACACCCCGTCGTCGGTCCACGACGAGGTGTGGGTGAGAAAGGCCGTCCTGGCAGCCGTCAGCAGGGTCGCGCGGTCGTTGGTTGCGGTCTCGGACGCGAGGTGGCCGGTGACCGGGACCGGCTCGAGGTCGGCGCCGGGGACCATCCGCAGGGTGCTGTCGCGGGTGTCGCCCACCCACACCGACACGATCTCGGGAAAGTCGTGACGGAGCGCCTCCATGGCGCTGACCAGGCCGCCGGTCGAGGCCAGCAGCCGCACGTCGTCAGGCGCCGCGGGACGCGGCACCTCAAAGCTCGAGGAATCCCCGGACCCGCCGGAATAGTCGACGGCGCCGTGCGCCACCAGCCCGGTGAGTGGCGCCGCAGGGGCAGTGCCCAGGGCGTTGCGCACCTGGGCCTCGAGCTGCCCCAGGTCGGTGTCGATCTGGCCGATGCGCTCGTCGATCAGGCCCGATGCGCCCGCCACCGCAGTCTGCTGACGGGCCTGGTCCTCCTGGAAGATCGCGCCCTGCGCCGCAACGGCTGTGCCGCGGGACACGCCGTCCAGCTCGAACGCGGCGAGCACGGCGAACGCCGCCAAGGGCAGCAGTGCCACCGCCACCATGGCGATGAGCAGCCGGTCGCGGAAACGCCGGCGCGGGTCGAGTCTCACTCAGCAACACCGCTTGGTCTGGGTCGGACTTCGAGTATAGGCGGGATCGCTCCGTGTTCAGGCCGCTTTGCGGCCGCGGCTATACTCGGCCGCCGTGCGTGACCTCGCGGAGCGGGCGCTCGACGCGGCGGCTGTCTCCGGCGCCGGGTACGCCGACTGCCGTGTGGTGAGCCGCTCGGTTCAGGCCATCACCGTCAAGAACGGCGAGGTGGTCTCGGTCGACGTCAGCGACGACGAGGGGGCGAACGTCCGGGTGCTCCTGGACGGGGCCTGGGGGTTCGCCGCCACGGACCGCCTCACCGCCGAGGGCGTGGAGGTGGCGGCGCGGGAGGCCGCGGCGGTGGCCCGGGCGTCCGGCCGGGTGCAGCGCAACCCCACAGTACTGCTGCCTCGCGAGGCTCAACGTGGGGAGTACACCACCCCTGCTGACCGCGACCCGTTCGGCGTCTCAGTGGAGGACAAGATTGCGCTGCTGCTTGCGGCGGACGCAGCGATGGCAGGCGAGCCGCGGGTGACGGTGCGCACCGGCTCGCTGGAGTTCGTTCGCGAGCACCGCTTCTTCGCGGCATCGGACGGCTCGATCACCGACCAGACCATCATCGAGTCCGGCGCCTCGCTCGACGCCGTGGCCACCAGTGACGACGAGGTGCAGGCGCGCAGCTATCCCAACAGCTTCGGCAGGCATCAATTGTGCGCTGGCTACGAGGCCATCGAGGCGATGGAGCTTGCGCAGCACGCCGAGCGCATCGCGGCGGAGGCGGCGGCGCTGCTGACGGCGGACCAGTGTCCCGCAGGAACGATGACAGTCATCCTCGACGGCAGCCAGGCCGCGATGCAGGTGCATGAGTCGTGCGGCCATCCCACCGAGCTGGACCGTGTGCTGGGATACGAGGCGGCATACGCCGGGACGTCCTTTCTGACCCCCGACCTCCTCGGCCACTTCCGTTACGGCAGCAATGCGGTGACCATCACCGCGGACGCCACGCGGGCCACCGGCCTCGGTACCTTCGGTTGGGACGACGAGGGCACGCCGGCGCAGCGCGTCGAGCTGGTGCGTGATGGCGTCTTCAATGGTTACCTGATGTCGCGCGAGACCGCTGCGCAGCTGGGGATGGAGAGCAACGGGACGGTGCGCGGTGACGGCTGGCCGCGGCTGCCCATCATCCGCATGACGAACATCAACCTCGAGCCCGGCACGTCATCGCTTGAGGAGATGATTGCCACCACGGAACGTGGCGTGTACCTGCAGACGAACCGTTCCTGGAGCATCGACGACCGCCGTCTCAACTTCCAGTTCGGCACACAGAACGGTTGGGAGATCATCGACGGCAAACGCACGCGGCTGGTGCGCAACCCGCTGTACAGCGGCACCACGCCCGAGTTCTGGCGTTCCTGCGATGCGGTCGCGGCGGAGCCGGAATGGCGCATGTGGGGAGTGGTGAATTGCGGCAAGGGCCAGCCCTCGCAGCTCATGCACGTGGGACACGGCGCCGCTCCCTGCCGCTTTCGCAACGTGCACGTAGAACCGGCGCGGTGATCACGCGCAGCCGCAGCGAGCTGCTGTCTCGCGCCACGGATGCGCTGCAGCACGCCGGTAATGCTGAGGCCGAGGTGCTGGTGCGCGACGTCGCGTCGTCGCTGACGCGGTTTGCCAACAACACCATCCATCAGAACGTCAGCGAGCGCGGCACGCGCTGGCGCGCCCGGCTCATCGACGGCCGGCATGTCGCCGCAGCGGAGACCAGCGGCGACTCTGACGACGCGCCGGGGCGGCTGATGAAGGCGGCCCACCAGGCGCTGCGTGTGGCTCCTGAATCCGATCCGTCGCCGCTGCCACATCCCGACGGCGCTGAGGACTCGCCCGTGGCATTCGCCGGCAGCACCGCAGCGGCGACGGCGGAGCAGCGCGCCGCCATGGTCGAGACCGTGGTTCGCGCCGCGGAGGCGAGGGGGCTTGTGGCGTTCGGCTACGTGAGCACAGACGCGGTGGCGACTGCGATTGCAAACTCCGCCGGCCTGCAGCGGCAGGCGACCACAACGAGGTGCAGCGCAGTGGTGGTGCTCCGCGGGGAGGACGGCTCCGGCTATGCGGCGCGGCACGCCGCCGACATCAGCGGCGTCGACGTCGGCGAACTTTCTGCGGAGGCGGTGGAGACCTGCGAGCGCAACCAGAACGCGGTCGCCCAGCCGCCGGGCGACTACGAGGTGGTGCTGTCGCCGTATGCGGTTGTCGAACTGCTGACGCACCTCGGCTGGATGGGTTTCAGCGCGCTGGCGGTGCAGGAGCACCGCAGCTTCATGCGTCTCGGCGAGCGCCTGATGCATGAACGCGTGGTGATCCGCGACGACCCGCGCAGCGAGGCGCTGTTTCCTTTTCCGTTCGACGCAGAGGGCGTGACATCACGCCAGGTGCCGCTCATCGACCACGGCGTGTGCGCCGGCGTCGTGTATGACACGCCGACGGCGATGCATGACGGCGTCGCATCCACCGGACACTCGCTGCCGCAGCCGAATACCTGGGGTCCCTTCGCCTCGCACCTGGAGATGCAGGCCGGCGACACACCGCGAGCCGAGCTGCTGGCGCCGATCCGGCGGGGCCTGTACGTGAACCGCCTGTGGTACGTGCGCAACGTGCATCCGCTGCGCACCATCATCACCGGCATGACACGCGAAGGCACCTTTCTCATCGAGGACGGCAGCCTTGGCCGCGCGGTGCGTGACCTGCGCTTCACCCAGAGCATCGTCGACGCGCTGTCCGACGTGCGCGGCGTGTCCAGCGAGCGCCTGGTCGAGCTCGGAGAGGACGAGAGCGGTGTCAGCGCTCCATGGCTGCACCTGGGCAGCTTCATGTTCACTTCATGAGCGGCCCGCTCATTGGCGTGACGCTCCACGGCGAAGCCCGCGACGGCGTGCCTCGCCGCTTCATCCGCAACCGCGCCTACATCGACGCGCTGCACGCTGAGGGAGCCGCAGTGATCGGCATCGCGCCCGGCGCGTCGGCCGACGCTCTGCGAACGGTGTACGAGCGATGCGACGCGCTGCTGCTGCCAGGCGGTCCGGACGTCGAGCCGTCGCGCTACGGCGCGGCGACGGATCCCACGTGCAACGTCGACACCGACTGCGAGCTCGACGCGATGGAGTTCGCGCTCGCCGGGTGGGCGCTCGCTGACGGCAAGCCGGTGCTGGGAATATGCCGCGGGCTCCAGGTGATCAACGTCGCGCTGGGTGGGACGCTGTGGCAAGACGTCCGCTCGCAACGCGACCCGGCACAGCACCATCCCGACGACCAGCGGTGGACGGCGCTGGCACACGAGGTGCGTGTGACGCCGGGCTCGTTCCTGCACCGAGTCACCGGCGAGACCTCGCTGCGCGTCAACAGCCTGCATCATCAGGGCATCCGTGAACTCGCCGAGGAGCTCAGCGCCGCCGGGTGCTCGCCGGACGGCCTGGTGGAAGCCGTCGAAGCCCGCGGCCGGCGCTTCGTGGCCGCCGTCCAATGGCACCCCGAAGCAATCCTTGCAGAGGCCCCGTGGGGCCGCAGCCTCTTCACCGAGTTCGTCACCGCAGCGCGTGGATGAACCGCGCCGCGCGACGGCGCGGCGCACGCTGCTCCTCTGGGGCTTGGCCTTCGCCGTCACGGCTGCGGCCATCATTGTCCGAAACCTGGCGACTCTCGACACCGCGCCGCCGGGGATGTACATCGATGAGGCGTCAATCGGGTACAACGCGTGGGCGATCGCGCACTACGGCGTCGACGAGCACGGCTTCACGATGCCGCTGTACTTTCAAGCCTTCGGCGAGTACAAGAACCCGGTCTACGTCTACA
>JAFAJR010000027.1 GCA_019236085.1 Candidatus Dormiibacterota bacterium | reverse complement strand
GTGAACGAGCTCATGGACACCGGCGTGCTGAGCCGGCTCGGGGCAGGTGGCATCGAGGGCATCGATGCCCAGGTACGTGCCACGGCGGTTGAGCAGTCTGTTGACCAGCGCCTGTCGGCGATGAAGCGCGAGCTCGGGTTGGCGGCGCCGGTCAACGCTCCGCGAATCGAGGTGCAGACCGCCGGCGACGACGCGCCGGCGGCCCGCTCAGACTCGGACTAACCCTCGCGGGGCAGGGCCTGCAGGATGCCGAACGACGCGCCCTGCGGGTCGGCGATGCTGGCGTAGCGGCCGACGTTGGGGATGTCGAAGGGACCCGCCTGCACAGTGCCCCCCAGCTCGGCGGCGCGCTTCGCCACCTCGTCGGTGTTGGTCACGCCGAAGTGGACCTGCCAGTACGAAGGCACCTCGTCGGGGATGCCCTGCATCGGCGGGTACACGCCGGCGATGCCACGGCCGTCCTTGGTGAAGGTCCAGTACTCGCCCTCGCCGCCGGTCTCGAACGCCTCTGTCTTCCAACCGAAGACCGCCTCGTAGAACCTCTTGCTGGCCTCGGGGTCGCGGGACATCGAGTCCACCCAGACCACGCTGCCGGGAGCGTCGCGCAGGTCGACCCCGGTGTGCGCTCCCGGCTGCCAGATGCCGAACACGGCACCGGCCGGGTCCTGGACGATGCCCATCCATCCCTGGCCCATGACGTCGAAGGGATCCATGAGCACATTTCCCCCGGCTTCACGGACCTTCGCGGCGGTGGCATTGGCGTCGTCCACCAGCACGTAGGGCGTCCACGCAGTGGGCTGGGCGGGGTTCTGGAGCGGGCCGACACCGGCCACCTCCTGGCCTTCATGCTTGAAGAAGCCATAGCCGCCCGCCTGCGGGTCCGGGACGACGTCGGCCGTCCAGCCCAGGAGCTGCGAATAGAAGTTGCGCCCGGCCTCGGCGTCGCTCGTCCCGAGGTCGAACCAGCCGAACTCGTTGGTCGCCACCACAGCAGTCCGTTCCGCCATCATCAGTCCTCCGCCGCCGACCGCGCCTCCGCGGTCCCGGCGCCGACCCTAGCAGAGGTCCGCAGTTGAACCGCCTTCTTAACGTCGACTCCGCGACGGCTGCCAACCGCCGCCACTGGGACGAGCTCGGCACTCGCCATCCACACACCCCGCACTACGGCGAAAAGGTGGACCGGCTGGTGGCCGGGGGCAGCGTGCTCCGCCGCCTCGAGATCGACGAGATGGGAGATGTGAGCGGACGCTCGATGCTGCACCTGCAGTGCCATCTGGGTACGGAGTCGGTGTCGTGGGCGAGGCGCGGCGCCGCCGTCACGGGCGTGGATTTCTCACCGGCAGCGCTCGAGTCGGCGCGAGCGATCGCGCAACGTTGCGGCGTTGACATTCGCTACGTCGAGTCCGATGTGCTGCGCCTGAATGAGGTGCTCACCGAACAGTTCGACGTCGTGTACACCTCGTGGGGCGTGCTGGGCTGGATCTCCGACCTGGAGCGCTGGGCTCACGTGGTGCGCGACCACCTGAAGCAGGGCGGCTTCGTGTACCTGGGCGAGTTTCATCCCACCGCCTGGATGTTCGACGACGAGGCCTCCGAACCGAAGCTGCGCTACGCGTATTTCGACGAGGAACCGCTGCGCGTCGATTCCGTCGGGTCGTACGCCGACCCGTCGATGCATGTCGAGCACAACACCTCGTACAGCTGGTACTACACGCTGGGCGGGGTGATCACAGCGCTTGCCGCGGCGGGTCTGCGCATCGACTTCCTGCATGAGTGGATGCGAGCGCCGTTTCAATTCCTCGACATGCTGGTGCGCGACGAAACGGACGACGAGGAGTGGTACCGCGCACCGGACGGCGTGCCGCCCATGCCCCTGGCCTTCACGCTGCGAGCCCATCGCGACGATCGATGAGCGACATCGTCATCGACACAGCTGAAGGCGATCGGGACATCGCGGAATTCGCGGCCGTCGACGCAGAGGCGTTTGCCGGCGAGAGCGCGGAGGAGAACGAACGCTGGCTGCGTGCCGACGACCTTGCGATGGTGCGCGTCGCCCGGATCGACGGCAAGATCGTCGGCGGCTACGGCCTTCGGCCCGCGGGGCAGTTCTTCGGCGGCCGTCTCGTGCAGGCGCAGTGCGTGATAACCGTTGCTGTTGATGCGGTGCACCGGCGCCGCGGTGTAGCCGGCGCGCTGATGCGCGACGCGGTGGCGGTGGCCCGGGAGCGAGGCGGCGCGGTGGCGCCACTGACGGCGTCGACGACCTCGCTGTACCGCCGCTGGGGCTGGGAGGTCTGCGGCCGCCACATCTCGCAGATGGTGCGCACGGGTGCGCTGACGACGCTGCGCGGTGAGCACGGCGAGCTGGTCGCCGAGCCTGAGCTCGATGCGATCCTTCGGCTCCGCTCGGCGCACCTGGCTGCGTGGGACGGACCGCTGGACATGCCGCCCGCGTGGATCGACCTGCTGAATGTCGTCGAGCCCGACAGGCGGCGCACACATCCATGTGTCGGCTGGATGGAGAACGGCTCGCTGACCGGGTATCTCCGGTACGAGCCGACGCGACCGTCAGGCCAGCGATGGATGCGAGTCTGGGTCGACGAGCTCCTCGCCTCGACCCCGGATGCGCTGCGCGGCC
>JAFAJR010000033.1 GCA_019236085.1 Candidatus Dormiibacterota bacterium | reverse complement strand
GGCCATGAGCCAGCTCAGGGAGATGAGCCGGGGCGTCACCGATCCGGCGTACGCCCGGTATCCGGCCCAGAGTGTCCCAAGCAGCGCACCCAGCACCACGACGACGGCGAGCTTCTGATGCAGCGTCGCCATGAGGAGCGCGACCTTAGGTCGCTCAGCGGGGAGCGGTCAGTGCGCGCAGGGCCGGGCGTCGCCGGCGCCGTCGGACGTCTGGAAGCTGTGGCCGCAGCTGCAGGTGCGCACCGCGTTGGGGTTGTGGATGGTGAACCCGCCGCCCATCAGGGCATCGACGTAGTCGATCTCGGCGCCGTCGAGGTACTGGGCCGAGTACGAATCGACATACACCTTTAAAGAGTCCGAGACGGGGATGATCACGTCGTCGTCCTTGGGCGCGTTCTCGTCCAGGCCCATCCCGTAGGAGAACCCCGAGCAGCCGCCGGACTGGATGAACACGCGGAGCCCGATCGACTGGTCCGGCTGCGCCTGGCCGTCGATGAGCGAGGTGAGCTGGCCGAGCGCGGCCTCGGAAACGGTGATCAGCTGGGAAGCGCTCTCAGGCGCATTGACTGCCATCGAGACCATGATACGCGACCCCTGCGAAACGGCCAACCGGGGTGGCGAGCCTCAGCGCAAGATGGTGTGGAAGTTGGCCACCACGGCCGCGGCCGTGACCGCCGTGAAAGGAGCGCCACCCAGCCCGCCGCACGGCGCGGCATGAGCTGAAGAGCTGCCAGCACCAGCGTGACCACGGCGGCCCGGAGCACGAAGAAGGCCTCCAGACCATGGCTGAGCAACGCAGATTCGAATGGGTTCAGCTCGATTGCGCCGTGGAGCACCCCGTAGGTGGTGGTCACGCAGTCCAGGCCGCTGAAGGCGACGAAAGCCAGCCCAAGCATGAGTAACATGCCGCCGGACACGGACACGGTCGAGCGGCGCCATGCGGCTTCCCACATGCAGTGCAGCATTCAGCATCGCCGGTGGAGAAGGCATGGCGACCCGGCCACGACCGGGTTGCGTCGCGGAGCTAGACCGGCCCGGCGGCCTCAGCCGCATAGCGCGGGAGGTGCACGTCGGCGGCTCCGACGAAACGCATCGCGCCTGCGATGTTGTGGTGGCCGGCCACCTCGTCGATCTGCCGGTGCATCTCCCGGGCGATCCGCCGGTAGCTGGGATGGCCCTGCGGTGAGCTGCGCAGCTCGATGAGATGCATGGCCTCGCGAGCATTGAGCTTCACCACGTACCGGATCCGATGGGCCAGGGTCACGAGGTAGCCGGCCTGCTCGGGGAACGCGCCGGCGACGGCGTCGTGCGCCGCCTCGGCGAGGGCCACGGCCTGGCGCCAGCCCGCGCCGAGCCCGGCATCCTCCACCTCGCCGGGTACGCTGTAGCCCAGCGCCGGCGTGAGCCGCTGCCACTGGATGGTCAGCAGCCGGTGACGCTGCAGGTCGCGGAACGCGCCGTAGTCGGAAACAATCTCGAAGGTGTACTCGGCGTGCTCCAAACCCCTTCCCGGCCGGTGGCGCCGGTTGCCGCGGACGCCGATGACGTCCTCGAAGAGCTCGCGTTTGCGCTCGTCGCCGAGACTCTGCACGCGGCTCAGCAGCAGCTCGATGGGCGCCGTGGTGTCCGGGAACAACGATGCGGCGAGCACGCGGTCCTCGGCATCCGGCGTCCACGTCACCAGACGCACCTCCTGTGTGTCGACGGACGGCTCCACCGGCAACGCTGCCGCATCGCGCTGCGCAGCCGCGGCGCTGTCGCGCAGATACTCAACCCACGCCACGCCTCGGTCGGTTCTGTCCAGACGTGTCAAAAACTCGGGGATCACGCGCTGCAGCTGCGCATTCACCACCTCGGCGTAGCGTTGCGCTTCGGGGAGCTGGCTGGCGCGGAGCCGCATCACCAGCTGCTCCAGGGCCTGGGGCGAGGCGAACACCCCTACGTTGCTCACAGTCCCCGCAGGCAGCAGCCCACGCATGATGTCGAGCGACAGCGCCCGGATCGCCCGCCGCCGCGCCGCGGCGTCGTCCTCCGTCGGGAGTGTCGCGTCGAGATGAGCGCGCAGTGGTTCGAGCATGCCGCAATAGGCGTCGAACAGCCCGTCCATCGCCGTGACGTAGGTTCGTGCGTGCTCCGAAGCGAGCAGCTCCGCATCGCGGTGATAGCGATAGTGCCCGTCACGCCTGTCGCTGAATGGGATGTAGCGCGTCGATTGCTCCAGGTATGAGGCCAGCCGGCCCCACTCGATGAGCTTGGCGAGCAGCTGTGACACCTGCTCGCAGGCGACGTGGACTCCGGCAAGCTGCGCCACCGAGTCGTCGCCGTACTCGGCGAGCACCCTGCCGAAAAGGTCTGATGCCCGGGCCTGTCCCGCGCCGCTCTGCACACCCCGGCTTGCATCGGACGTGGCGAGAAACTCGTCGAGCAGGAGCCGGCGCACGCTCTTCGAGGACCTGCTGTAGCGGGCGAACAGCGCTGCGGCGGTGACCTGGGGCAGGTTGACCAGGACGAACGCCGGCGCCTCCAGGTCGCTGACGAACGGTTCCAGGGTGGACCGCTCCTCGGCGGTGAAGGCTTCGACGTGATACGGCCCCGCCATCGGCTCAACTCTACGGTGACGCCCAGACTGCGCGAGCCCGACCCGTACAATCCCGCCGATGGCGACCGCCACCGCGCCCACGCCGCGTTTCCTCGCCGACGTGTACCAGGCGGCGAGCGAGTGCAACAAGTGCTCGCTCTGCCAGGCGACCTGTCCTGCCTACGTCACCAACCCGGTGGAATGGGAGACCGCGCGCGGTCGTGTGTCGCTGATCCGCGATGCCATCGAGGGTCGTCTCGAGCTGAGCGACATCGCTGACGGTCCGCTGTCGACCTGCCTCACCTGCGACAACTGCGTGGCCGCCTGCGCTCCCCGAGTCCCCACCGGCCACATCGTCAGCCGGGCGCGGCAGGAGCTCTATGCCCAGCAGGGGCATCCCTGGGGCCAGACCTTAGTGCTGCGCTCGATCCTTCCCCGTCCCGGGGCGATGCGCTTCCTGCACGGCGCTGCTCGGTTCGTCCAGGTCAGCGGGATCGACGCGCTGGCCCGGCGGACCGGGCTCTACTCCTGGTTCGGCAAGCCGGGTGCCTTCGCCGAGCACACGGGGCCGCTCGAACGCCAGACCGCGTACCGGCGGGCGCGCTCACTGCCGCCGGCATCTGCTCCGGTGCGCGGCCGCGTCGGTTTTCTCACCTGCTGCTACAGCAACCTGGCGACGCCTGCCGCCACTGAAGCGGCGATGCGGGTGCTGCTGGCCAACGGCTTCGATGTGACAGTACCGACGCTCGGCTGCAGCGGCATGCCGGCGCGCAGCCTGGGCGACCGCGACGCCATGCAGGAGATGGCCATCACCAACGCCGCCAAGCTGTCGACGCTCGAGGTGGACGCGTTCGTCGGCGACGTCGCTGCGTGCGTCGGGCACTACCAGGAGTACGGAGACATCGCCGGCACCGACCGCCAGGTCGGCGCCACCGCGAGCCGGGTTGCGGGGTCGTCATGGCTGACCAGCCGCTTCCTGGAGGTGCAGGGGTGGCGCGCCGAGCTTGGCCCCCTGCGCTGGACGGTCGCTGTCGACGAGCCCTGTTCGCTGCCGGTGGACGGCCCGGAGCGCGGCTCGATGCGGCGGCTGCTCGAGCTCGTGCCCAACCTGCGCCTGGTCGGTCTCAACGAGGCGGCCATGTGCTGCGGCGGGGCGGGCTCGTACTTCGCTCGCATGCCGGAACGGAGCGCAGCGATCCTGGAGCGGAAGTTCGACAACATCCGCGCCTCCGGTGCCGGTGTCGTCGTCACTGAAAATGTGTCCTGCCTGTCGCAGCTCCGCGCCGGGGCCAAGCTCCACGCGCCCGAGGTCAGGGTGATGCACGTGATGGAGCTGCTCTGGGAGTCGATCAGCGTGGCGGCCCGCCGCCGCGCCGTCCTTCCCGAATAGCGAACCGCGTCCCTCCGATGTCCGTCCATGGCACGATGGAAGGACGGCACCGACACGACTCTCCCGGCTGTCGCGGGGCATTGCCCGGCGACGATGGGCTCATCAGCGCTCCGTTGGCCCTCGCCTGCGCATGCTCATCGGTTCGCTGGTGGTCATGTTCGGCGTGTGGCTCATGCTGCCCGTTCCGGCGCTGACCGCGTCGATCCCACCGCTGTCGCGTCCCGCGCCGCTGGCGGGACTCCCCTGGCTGTCGGTGGAGAACCAGCGCATCGTCGATCCGCAGGGACGAATCGTGGTCCTGCGCGGCTTCAACGACGACGCGTTGCTGGAGAGCACGGTGCAGCCGGCGCCGCTCGACGACACCGACGCGCGGCTGATGCGCGACTCGGGCTTCGACGTGGTGCGGCTGCCCATCGCCTGGTCGCTGCTGGAGCCGCAGCAGGGTAGCTTCAGCAGCGCGTACCTGGACCGCATCGCCGCGGCAGTCGCGCTGCTGAACAGCCACGGCCTGTACGTCGTCCTGGACATGCACTCGCTGGGCTGGAGCCCTGCGTACGGTGGCTCCGGCGCGCCGGTCTGGGCCACAGTCCCGGGCATCCCCGACCCCGTCTGGGGGCCGATGCCCTCAGGTCTTCGCTTCCTCTCGCCGGCGATCAACGTGTCCACCGCGTACTTCTGGCTGACGTCCGGCTGGCAGGACCAGTACCTCGCCACCTGGCAGTTCGTGGCCAAGCGTTTCCGCGACACCAGCGGCGTCGCGGGCTACGACCTGATCAACGAGCCGCACGCGCTGCCGCTCTTGCCGCTGCGCTTCGACAAGGACGACCTCTGGCCCTTCTATCAGCGTGCTGTCGAATCGGTCGGTGCTGTCGACCCGAACCATCTGTTCTTCCTGGACAACGACATGGCGCCGATCGTCCCCAACGTGGTGGTGCCGCTGCAGGCTCCCAACCTTGTCTACGCACCGCACGTGTACACCGGGTCGCTGCTGCCTCCCTATTTCAGCGGCGACGGCACCGCTGTGCGCGGCGAGGTGCAGGAACTGTCAGGACAGGCAGCGAGCATTCCCGCTGCCTTGTGGTTCGGGGAGTTCAGCATCGACATGCACAGCTCCGACGCCGCGGGATGGGTCACCGACATCCTCAACGACTTCGACGACGAGGATGCAGGCTGGGCGTGGTGGCAGTGGCGCGAAACCAGCGGGTACGGCATCCGCAGCGCTGACGGCATGTCCATCGACATGTCGAGCCTGGAGCTGCTGGCACGGCCATATCTCGCAGCAGTGCCGTCAGGTGTGGTCGCGGGTCACGGTGACGGCGTCAGAGGCTCGCTGCTCATCAGCGTCTTCGCGGACCACAGCTCCGCGCCCATCGTGGCGGCGTGGCCGGAGTTCACGCTGGGGACGCCGGTCGTGTCGAGCGACTGCGGTGCGCAATCAACCTGGGACGCGGTGGCGGCACAGCTGACGATCACCGCCCCGCAAGGCCGGTACTGCACGATCCAGCTCCGTGCCGACGGAGCGCAGAGCTAGCCGAGCGCTGCCAGCGTCGCGTCGATGTCGGCTGCGATGCAAGTGAACGACGGCACGTCACGCACGGTGTGCGTGGATGCCTCAGACTCGCGCATCTCCTGCACGAGGTCGAGGAAGTCTGCAACCGAGTCGCTCTCGAACGCCACCACGAACTCCTGGTCGTCGAGCCCGAATGAGTACGTGGTGTTGATCTTCACGCCGGGATAGCGATGGCCCATGGCGATGTGCTCGCTCATCTGACGCTGCCGCTCCTCCTGCGGCAGGCGGTACCAGGACCGGGTCTTGACGAAGGGATACACGAACAGATAGCGGCGGCCTGTCGGCGAGATGACCAGCCGGTTGCTGCGACCCTCCTGGTTGGGGTGCGCGTGCTTGTCGACGTACATGCTGCGCTTGGTCATGGAGAAGTAGCTGTACGGCGACTCGAGGTACTGCGCCAGGCGCGTCCGGTTGAGCCGCGCAGAGAACTCGTGCAGGTCGTCGAGGCGCTCGCTGACCAGCCACAGCATGAAGTCCGCGTCGCCCCTGGTGCCGACCAGGCTGTACGGGCGGATCAGCACTGCCTCTCGCTCGCCGATCTCCCGCACCAGCGCAGCAACTTCTTCGCGGTCCGCAGCACGCTCGGCCGCGCTGCGCCGCCGCCATTCGGGCAGCACCCGGTAGAAGGCGAAGCGGATGTGCTGCCGCGCGGTGCGCGGCGACGCCGCCGCGTCGCGGACGGTGAGCGGCGCGGTGACGTTGGCCATACGCGGATCCTACTGGATGGTGACCCCGGTGAACGTCGCGGTGCTCAGCGCGCCGCTCTTGTGAGCGGTGACGGCGAGCCCCGCCAGCAATTGTCCGCTCAACGCGCTCAGTGTCTTCTTCGTGCCGGGCAGAAGCTGCCACGTGGCTCCGTCACTTGATGTGTACGCGTTGAAGATGTCGCCGCTGCTGCGCACCACCTCGAGGTAGGCCGGGAGCGCTCCGCTGAACAGCTTGGACGACGTCGTCCCGTTCTCCGCACTTCGATACTGCATCTCGATGCCGTTACCGGGAGTGATGAAGAGGGCGTAATAGGGTGAACCGGGGTCGGCGCTCAGCCGCAACATCACCCCTGCCTTGGCCCAGGAGCTCGTGACTGTTTGCGAGGTGACGCACGCACTGACGAGGCCATTGCCCGAGAGGGTCTGGCTGGCGAACTGGAACTGATCAGCGGTGCCGAAGATGTCCGCACCGCCACCCTGCACCGTCCATGTCCCGCCGCTCAGTGTGGACGACCCAGCCATGGCGGGATTGCCGATGTCCTCGCAGACCCAGCCGGTGCCGCACGCCCCGCCGACCGAGTACAACGACAGCTCGGTGATGCTGTCTCCGCCCGTCCCCGAGGCGTCTGCGCAGTCGAAGCCGAAGCCGCCCGGTGTGCTGGCGGGGGAGCTGTCCGTGTAATCGATGACCTCATTCCCGTTCACAAAGACCTGATACCGCGGCGAGCTTGCGATGACGATGAACTGGAAGGAGGATCCGCTGCTGAGTCCTGGCACCGACACCACCGGCCCCTCGTTGTGGTAGTTGGGATCGCGCAGCACGATCTGATTGGCGCCGAAGTCGATGTGCAGGTGGCGATGGTTGGCCCCCAGTCCCTCGAAGTAGAAGCCGCTCTGGAGATCGCCGGTGGACGCGGCAGCGCTCACAGTTTCTTCAGCCCAGATCGAAGCCGGCTCCGTGATGCTCCAGCCCGCGACGCTCGCGATCATCTTCGAGCCGCTGCTCCCGACCCCGCATTGGAGAGACGGGCCCGGACCTGCGGCAAGCGATGCCGAGGATCCCACCACCTGTTGGTTGAACGACGCGGGATCGAAGGTGGTGGCATAGAGCAACTGGCCTCGCGTCGCCGTCGTCGTAGCACGCCCGACGCCACTGGAGAAGACGCTCGCACCGAGAGCCGCGATCGCGGTCAAGGCGATGACGGCGACCGCGTTCCGCGCAACGTGGGGCATCTCTACTCTCCTGACACCAACGCCCAGACCGCGGCAGTGCCCGGAGCCACCCGCCGCGCCCCCTCTATCTCAGTGTGCTGCGGGATTATACGCGGGGCGCGCGACGCAGGAGGCGCCTCCCCACCGCGGCCGCCATTCGCGCCGCGGCTTCGTCATCGCAGCGAAAGAACAGCGACGGCTCGGTGAGCTCGACCTCTAGCACGACCGGGGTCCCATCATCCGCAGGCACCAGGTCGACTCGTGCGTACAGCAGCGACGACCGATCAAACGGCAACGCGCCCAGCACGCGATCACCCGCCGCCCGTTCCGCGTCGGTGGCTATGTGAGGCGTGATGGACTCGGCGGCGAACAGCGCCTCGCCCGCCACGTTGCGCTGCACCAGGATCGCCGCCTTGCGCGCGGCGTGTGAGTACTCGCCGTTGATGTACAGCAGCGCCGTCTCTCCCTGCGCTTCGACACCATGTATGTACGGCTGCACCATGACCGTGCGGCCGTCCGCGAGAAGCCGCGCCACGTGCCGCCGCGCTTCCTCGTGCTCCGCCGCTCCGTAGCGTTCGGTGTTGCGGCTGCCTGCAGATACCGTGGGTTTGATCACCACCTCGCCGTCGATGCGCAGTCCCTGCGGATCGGCACCGGGCGTCAGCCAGGTGGTGGGCACAATCGGAACCCCGCGTTGGTGCAGCTCGTCGAGATAGCGCTTGTCGGTGTTCCACCGCAAAACGGGCGCCTCGTTGCAGAGGCGCGGCACGCGAGAGGCCCAGTCCAGGAACGCGCCGCAACGATCCACATAGTCCCAGGTGTCGCGAACCACCGTCAGTGCGAACCGCGTCCAGTCCACCGCTGGGTCGTCCCACACAACGCACTCTGCATCGATGTCCGCATCACGCAGGGCCGTGCGCAGCAATTGGTCGTCATCGTCGAGCTCCGGAAACGCGGCGCACGTGGCGAGTGCCACCGGTCCGCGAGGTTCAGCCGGCAGAGTGCGCCGCCTCGGCGATCTTCTTCTTGCGCACCAGCCGCTGCTCGCGCCGCACCCTGGCCTGCGCTTGACGCCGGCGTTCCTCGTCACTCTCGGCGATGACCTGCGGCACCTGCGCAGGTCTCCCCTCGCGGTCCAGGCCCACGAACACCAGGTGCGCACTGGCGACGTGCCGCTGCTCCCCGGTGGGCAGCGTTTCCACGTGCACACGCACTCCCACTTCCATCGAGGAGCGGTGAGCATCGTTG
Source organism: Candidatus Dormiibacterota bacterium (assembly GCA_019236085.1). Taxonomy (GTDB): domain Bacteria; phylum Chloroflexota; class Dormibacteria; order Aeolococcales; family Aeolococcaceae; genus JAFAJR01. The sequence goes on along the minus strand of JAFAJR010000033.1, from coordinate 3,086 downwards.
ACCATCGCTGTCACCCAGACGAGGTCGCCGAACTACAGGTGGGTGAGGAAGCTACTGTCGTCCATTGCTGCCGTGCCGACGCGGCGTCTGGCGTGCCGCATGGCCGCGGTGCCCGCAGCTGTGTCAACCAGACGCATGATGGTGCCGCCGTGTACGTATCCGGCGTTGTTGGCGTGCTCGATCTCCATCACCACGGATATGACCGTGCGCGATTGCGATGCGGGGCGTGGCGTGAGATCGGGGTCGTCGTAGAGCTGGTCGAGGCGCTCACGAAAGCGGAAGAACTGGTCCATCAGCGCAGGATGTCCAGCGCCGCACGGACCAGTGTCTCGACTCCCACCGGCAGCGCTTTCTCATCGATGTCGAACGCGGCGCTGTGGTGCGGCGGCGCTTCCGCATTGCCTGCGCCCACCAGGAAGTAGCAACCTGGCGCCTGCTGCAGGAAGAGCGCGACGTCGTCGCCGACTGTGAGTGGCTGCGGTGTGATCACACGCTCCTCCCCCACCACTGCGGCGGCGGCACGGCGCACCAGCGCGGCGACCTCCGGATCGTTCACCACCGGCGGCGTACCTGCGACATCGGTGTATTCCGCGCTGCAACCCAGAGCCTTGGCCACGTCACTCGCAACCGCCGCAACACGGCGCAGAAGCCGTTCACGCTCGTGCTGCTCCAGAGCTCGCACCGTGCCGCCCAGCTCCACCGTGTCGGCGATGACATTGGCCGCGGTGCCACCGCTGATGCGGCCGATCGTCACCACCGCGGGGTTGAACGGTGAGGTCTCGCGGCTGATGAGCGTTTGCAGAGCTGTGACCACGTGCGCTGCGGCGATCACCGGGTCCGCAGTGGTGTGCGGCATGCCGCCGTGGCCGCCTCTTCCATGCACGCTGATGCCGAAGAGGTCCGCGCTCCCGAAGATCACGCCATCACTGACAGCAACGCTGCCACAGTCCAGCTGCGCCCAGAGATGGATGCCGAGCACCCGGTCCACATCCCGCGCTGCCTCCGCGTCGATCATGGGCGCGGCGCCGCCGGCGATCTCCTCGGCAGGCTGAAAGCAGCAGCGCAGAGTGCCGCTCCATGCGTCGCGCATGCTGCTCAGCACGGCGGCGGCGCCGAGCGTCATCGCCACATGGCCGTCGTGGCCGCAGGCGTGCATGACGCCGTCGTTCTGGGAGCGCACCGGCCTGCCGTCGTCACGTTCCAGCACCGGCAGCGCGTCCATGTCAGCGCGCAGCATCAGCATGGGGCCGGGCCTTTCCGACACCAGGTCGGCTACGACGCCCGTGCCGCCGACGCCGGTGCGCACGCTGAAACCCAGCTCGCCGCACCGCTGCGCCGCCAGCGCAGCCGTTCGCTGTTCCTGGTGCGAGAGCTCTGGGTTGCGGTGCAGGTCGCGGCGGATCTCGATGACGTCGTCGCGGACGCGTTCGACCTCGTCGCTCAGGCGGTCGTCGAGCGCGGCTGCTGTCACTGCTGCTCGCGGACGTCATACCCGGCGAGCAGCAGGGCCACCGTCTGCAGCGCGCTGTTGTTGACGACACGGGTGGCACCGGCTGCGAGTGCCCGGCGGCGCAGTGCGCGGTCATCGTGGTTGCAGAAGCCCACGATCTCGACGTCCGGGCGTGCCTGCCGCAGCCCGGTGATGGTGGCGAGCCGCTCGTCGGTGCGGCTGTTGAGGTCCACGAAGATGGTGGGCGCCTGCGGCACCTGGTCGCCCACCACCAGCGCGAACTCACCCTTCACCCGGCGGAATGCCGCCTGCAAACGGCTCGCGAACAACAGGTCGTCGCTGATCAACGCGACGGAGCGGCGCTGCGCCATGGGGCCATGATAGGTGCGAGGCCACCCCGGCTCGCTCCACACTGCAGGGGATGACAGCACAGGAGGACGCAATGGAGATCAGCACCGTCGGGATCGTCGGCGCCGGGCTAATGGGGTCGGGCATCGCCGAGGTGTGCGCCAGGAAGGGACTTCGCACCATCGTGACCGAGGCCGACCAGGAGCGGCTGGATGCGGGCCGGCGCCGCGTCGAGCAATCGCTGGAGCGCGGCCGCCAGGGCGGCAAGCTCAGCGACACCGACGTCAGCCGTGCTCAGGAGCTGCTGGAGTACACGCTCGACCTGGAGTCGTTCGCTCAGTGCGACGTCAGCATCGAAGCAGTGGTGGAGTCACTTCCTGCCAAGGTCGACATTTTCGAGCGCCTCGACCGGATCGCGCCGGAGCACGGCATCCTGGCCACCAACACGTCGTCGCTGCCGATCATCGAGATGGCCCGTCACACCACACGGCCGGAGCGCGTGGTCGGCACCCACTTCTTCAACCCCGTGCCGGTGATGAAGCTCCTGGAGGTGGTGCGGAGCATCGCCACCAGCGAGGACACACTCGAGGCCACGCGCTCGTTCGGGGAGCGGCTGGACAAGCGGATCATCCTTGCTCAGGACCGGGGTGGCTTCATCGTCAACCTGCTGCTGATCCCGTTCCTGACGCACGCCGTGCGCCTCTTCGAGTCCGGGTTCGCCACCAAGGAGGACATCGACGAGGGCATGCGACTGGGCTGCGGACATCCAATGGGACCGCTGCAGCTGCTCGATTACATCGGGCTCGACACAGCGCTGTTCGTGTGCGACTCGCTGTACGAGGAGTACGCCAACAGCGACTACGCGCCGCCGCCGCTGCTGCGCCGCATGGTGGCGGCCGGGTACCTGGGGCGCAAGAGCGGACGCGGCTTCTACGACTACTAGTTCGGCCGCACCTCGGAGACGGGTGACGGCGCTGTGCGCTCCACCACCTGAAGACGCACCGCACTGAGCAGACGTTCCTCGAACCAGTATTCGGCGGCGTACGCCCCGGGCTCCGCCAGCATCGGCTGCAGGTAGCTCACGGTGCACACGCTCACCTCCTGCCCCGGCGGCGGCCCGCTGCCCTGCGCCTGGAACTGCAGCGTGGCAGCCGGCAGCACCAGCTTGCCGTCCGCGTCGGTGAAGCGCAGCTCCACCTGGTGGCGCTGACCAGCGTCGGGGCTGCTGAAGCGGAAGCCGGCAACCACGGCGAAGACGGCGCGCGAGGGCAGCTGCGCCATGGCCAGC
>JAFAJR010000286.1 GCA_019236085.1 Candidatus Dormiibacterota bacterium | reverse complement strand
GGATCGCCTCCACCGGCGATACGCGGCTCGCCTTGCGCGCCGGCAGCACCGACGCAACCACGGTGATGACGGTGCCCAGCACGAGTCCGATGACAACAGTTGAACCCTGCAGTACCAGGTCGGCCTTGGGCAGGCCGCTGCCCAGCGAGCTCAGCGCCGAGTACAGCAGATGCGCCAGGCCAAGCCCCGCGAACACGCCCACAGCCGAAGCTAAAACACCGGTGATGAGCGCCTCGACCAGCACCATGCGGAACACCTGACCTCGCGTGGCGCCAAGCGCCCGCAGCAAGGCTAGCTCGCGCGTTCGCTGCGCGATGAGGATGCTGAAGGTGTTGATGATGATGTACGAACCCACGAAGAGCGCTATCAGCGCAAACACCAAAAGGATCGTGCGCAGGATGCTGAAGAACGAGTCGATTCCCGAGACCTGCTCACCGATGGCGGTGGCCTCTGTCGCGGCTTCCGCGTAGCTGGGGAGGTTCGCCGCGATCCTGTCGCGCAGCTCTGTCTGCGTGAGCCCCGAGGTTGCGGCAACGTCGATCTCGTCGTACTTGCCCTGCAGACCGAGCTCCTGCTGCACCACGTCGATGCGGAACAGCGAGATGGTGGCGCCCGCGAGGCTGTTGGAGTTGCCGTACCCGGCGATTCCAGAGACGTTGAACGTCTGCTTCTGCCCGCCGTTGATCACGTACTGCACCTGCTGTCCCACCGTGATGTGGTGCGTCGCGGCGGTACCGGCGTCGATCACCACGTCGTTGGCCTGAGTCGGCGGCGACCCCGAGCGGAGGTGGTACGGCGACAGGCTGGCGTTGTTGATCCAGTTGGTGGCGAACTGTGGCGGACCGCCGCCGGATGCGTACGGCTTGCCGGAGGGATCGAGCAGGGTCGCGCCGGCGCGGAACACGATGCCCTCCGCGGCGCTGACTCCGTTCACCTGCTGCACGACCGCGAGCAGCGAGGTGGGCACGGGACGGTGCGCGTCGCCGAACCCACCGTTCTGCCCACCCGCCTCCACATGGCCGCGCACCACCACCGCAACGCCGGTGCTGGTGGTGTTGAAGATGTTGTCGAACGTTGTCTGCAGGCCGTTCGACAGCGTGAGGGTCGCAGCCACGAATGCGACGCCGAGCACGATCGCGAACGCGGTGAGCGCGAGGCGCAGCTTGTGAGCCAGCAGGCCGGCGATGGTGGCCTTGCCCACGGGTCAGCTGCCCAGCGTCTTCATGTACTCGAGGATGGCGTCAGTCGTTGGACCTGCCATCTCGCGCACCACCTTGCCGTCAGCCAGGAACACCACCCGGTCGGCCCGCGCCGCAGCACCTGGATCGTGTGTGACCATCACGATCGTCTGGTGCGCGTCGTCGACGGCGCTGCGCAGAAAGCCGAGGAGCTCGGCCCCCGATCGCGAGTCCAGGTTGCCTGTCGGTTCGTCGGCGAAGATGATGTCGGGCTTGCTCACCAGGGCCCGCGCGGCTGCGACACGCTGCTGCTGGCCACCCGACAGCTCGCCGGGACGGTGCGTGAGGCGATCGCCCAGGCGCATGGTGTCGATGACCTGACTGAGCAGCGCCGGATCCGCCTTGCGTCCGGCGATGGCGAGTGGCAGCACGATGTTGTCAGCCGCTGTCAGCGTCGGCACCAGGTTGTACGACTGGAAGATGAAGCCGACACGCTGCCGGCGCAGCAATGTCAGGTCCTTTTCGTTCAGCGTGCCGAGCTCGGTGGCGCCGATGATGATCTTGCCCGACGTCAGCGAGTCGAGACCTGCCAGGCAGTGCAACAACGTCGACTTGCCGGACCCCGACGGTCCCATGATCGCCGTGAACTGCTGTCGCTGAAACGCCACGCTGATTCCGTCCAGCGCGGTGACGGCGGCATCGCCCTTGCCGTACACCTTCACGGCGTCGACTGCCTGTGCCACCGCGTCAATCGCCGCACCCGACGGTGGCGGCGGCGGCGTCGCGGGGGGTGGAAGCGTCTCGGTCTGGTCGGTCACAGCAGCACCTCGCGGGCAGGGTACCAGCCCGCTGGGTGACAAATAGCTAGCTCATTAGTGATATAGTGCTGACGTGATCGAATTCTACCTCCAGCGGGGCAACGGCGTGGCCACCTATATGCAGCTGGTCCAGCAGGTGCGCCATGCGCTGCGAGTGGGCATGCTCCAGCCCGGCGACCAGCTGCCCACGGCGAAGGACGTCGTGACCAGCCTGGCGATCAATCCCAACACCGTGCTCAAGGCGTATCGGGAGCTGGAGCACGCCGGGCTGGTGCAGACGCGGCCCGGTCTGGGCACGTTCATCGTCGGCGAGCTCCCGGCTCCCCCGCTGCGCGAGCTCCACGCGCTTTCCCGCCGTCTCAGGCAATGGCTCGACGCCGCCTATGCAGCAGGTCTCGAAGACGAGGATGTGGACGCGCTCATCGCGACGGCCCGGCAGCAACTCGCATCGGAGGACATCGCATGACGCCGGCGCTGACCGCGTTTCAGCTCGGGCGGCGCTATGGCCGATCCTGGGCCTTGTGCGATTGCTCGTTCGAGGTGCCGCCCGGCGCCGTCGCAGCCCTCATCGGGCCCAACGGCGCCGGTAAGA
>JAFAJR010000258.1 GCA_019236085.1 Candidatus Dormiibacterota bacterium | reverse complement strand
ACGAAGCCGCGCTGCTTGCACAGCGACACGATCCGTTCCACGAGATCCTCAGCCATGGCGGCGATCAGTCTAGCTGTGCCAGGGCTGTGAAGGAGGAGGACATATGCCCGCTTGCTCAGACACCGCTTCGCGGTTCGACCTCGCGCTCTGAATCATTGTCGCGCTCGGCCTCACCGCTTCGCGAACTCGCCGCGGACACATATCCTCCTCCTTCCACAACACCGGGCCGCGCCGTCTGTCGCTCCAGTGCTCGCAGCACGTCGAACGATCGCAGTCGTCTGTCCAAGTGGTACGCGAGCTCAGCTTCCACCACGCGCTCCAGTGTGCTCAACGTCGCGGCGTCGAGGCGAAGTCTCGCATACAACTCGGCGTCACCTCCGGCGGCAGTGCGCAGCACCTTGATGACGCGCACCGAGCATTCGATTGCGTCGAGGTCGTGGCGCGCGCAGGACTCGCAGAGCAGGCCGCCGGCGGCCGCGCTGAACCATGCAGTCGCCTCGGGAAGCATTCGCTCGCAACCAGCGCAGCGATGCAGCTGCGGCGCGTAGCCGAGGCGGTCGATCATGCGGCGTTCGAACCACACCAGCGCGGCTCGCGGATCGCGGCGCTGGTCACCGCAGGCCGCCAGCGCCTCAACCACCAACGCGTACACGCCGTCGTCGGGATGGTGGCTTTCGAATACGCGGTCCGTCAGTTCGGCGCAGACGGCGGCGCAGGCAGCGCGCCGTGCGTCAGCGCTGCGCGACGGCATCGATACCGGCTCCGCCTGGGTCAGGACGTCGAGCTCGCCGCGCCCCTTGGCCAATTGCATGCGGCTGCGCACGAAGAGATCGGTCCGTGCCGCCAGCCGGCTCTGCGGCTTGCGCACCCCACGGGCGATGACGCCGATCTTGCCGTGATCACGGGTGAGCACGGTGAGGATGCGATCCGCCTCACCGTAGTCGATGCGTCGAAGGACGACGCCCTCGTCGCTATACGTTGGCACGCCGAATGATGCGGCTCAGCCGGCCGGCTCGCTGTGGAATGACGACTCGTCGGGCACCGCGTCTGCAGCGCCTGTGCCGTTTCGCGCTCGCTCGCGCACCAGCATCTCCGGGCTGGTGATGCGGACGGTTCGGATGTTCTGACCCTGTACGTCAAGAACGGTGAGCGTCGCGTCGCCCAGCTGCACCGTGTCTCCCGGCTTCGGAATCTCGCCCAGCCGCTCGTACACCAAGCCACCCATCGAGTCCGCGTCGACGTCGCCCACGTCGACGTTGAGCAGCTCGCGCACATCGTCGATGGACGCCCGCGCCGTCACCAGCGCCTCGTGGTCCGAAACGATCTGCACCTCCTCCTCCTCCGCGACGTCGTACTCGTCGCGGATGGGGCCGACGATCTCCTCGATGAGGTCCTCGAAGGTGACGATACCGGCGGTGCCGCCGTGCTCCTCCACCACGATCGCGATGTGGACCTTGCGCTCCTGCATGTCGTGCAGCAGCTCGCCGACGCGCTTCGCCTCCGGCGTGTAGTAGGGGTCGCGAGCGATCTCACGGAGGGGCCTGGTGTCATCGCTGCGCACGCCGTGCGTGAGCAGGTCCTTGGCGTACACAACGCCGACGATGTGGTCGATCGACTCCTCGTACACAGGAATCCGCGAGTGCCCGTGCTCCACGATGAGCTGGATCAGGTCCGACACCGGGCGGTCGTGCTCGATTGCCACCACATCGATGCGCGGCACCATGACCTCTCGCACCGCCTTGTCGGTCATCTCCAGGATCCCGTGGATCATCTCCACCTCTTCCTGCTCGACGATGCCCTCCTGCTCGCCCATGTAGACGAGCATCTTCAGCTCTTCCTCTGTCACGAACGGCCCGCGTACCTTGCGTCCCCGGGTAGCCGCCCGCAGCAGCAGACGGGACATCGCGGTGAGCCCGCCGACGATTGGGCGCAGCACCCTGGTGATGACCGTGACCGGCGCGGCAAATACCAGCGCCAGGCGTTCGTTGAAGCGCAGCGCCAGGGACTTGGGCGCGATCTCGCAGAACATGAGCACCACGAGCGAGAGCACAGCCGTTCCCAGCGCCTGTGGCACGCCGTGCCAATAGGAGTCCACGAGCAGCGCTGTCGATGTGGACGACACGATGATCGCCACCGTGTTAAGCGTCAGGATTGTTGAGAGATACGCATTGGGGTCGTTGTGCAGCTGCACCACGCGACCGGCGCGCTTGTTTCCCTCCTCGGCCAGCGTGCGCATGCGGATGCGGCTCACGCTGGTGAGCGACGTCTCCGCGGCAGCGGCGAACCCGGCGAACACCAGCCCGACGATGAGCAGCGTGATCAGGCCGGCCACGTCAGCCGGCGCTCCACGCAGATGATGCGTTCAACGGAAGAGCTCGCTTACGCTGCGTCCCTCGTGCACCCGCACGATCGCTTCGGCGATGAGCGGCGCCACACTCAGGATGCGCAACTTTGGAGCGTCGTCGAAGCTGCGCTGTCCGTTGGGGAACGGAATCGTGTCGGTGATGCAGATCTCGTCGATGGGCGCGTCCTGCAAGCGCTGCAACGCGCCCTCGGTGAGCACGCCGTGGGTTGCGACGACATCCACACCCACAGCGCCCTTTTCGCGCAGCGCGTGCGCCGCACCGACCAGTGTCGACCCGGTGGAGATGAGGTCGTCGACGATGATCGCGTTCAAGCCCGCCACGTCACCGATGACGTTCACCACCTCGATGGCATCGTCACGTGGCCGCCGCTTGTCGATGATGGCGATGGGAGCGTCGAGGATGCGGGCCAATCGCCGGGCGCGCAGCGCGCCACCGGTGTCCGGTGACACCACGACGACATCGTGTCCGTGGCGTTCACGTACACGCCGCGCCAGGATCTTGGTGGCCGTCAGCGCGTCGACGGGGATGTCGAAGAATCCCTGGATTGCCTCTGCATGCAGGTCGCAGCAGATCACCCGGTTGGCGCCGGCGAGCTCGATCACGTTGGAGATGAGCTTGGCGCTGATGGGATCGCGCGCCTGGGTCTTCTTCTCCTTGCGCTGGTAGCCGTAGTAGGGAATCACCGCGGTGATGCGGGACGCCGAGGCCCGGCGCAGCGCGTCCAGGATGATGAACAGCTGCACCAGGTTTTCGTGCACCGGGTGGCAGGTCGGCTGGATGAGGAACACGTCGTGGCCACGCACCGACTCGCCGATCTTCACATCGAACTCGCCGTCAGCGAAGCTCGTGATCTCCATCTCGGCAAGGCGTATGCCGATCTCCCTCGCTATCCGCTCGCTGAGCACCGGGTTGCCGGTGCCCGACAGGAGCATCAGCTCGCCGTTGGGGTTGCTGTCCTTCATGCGCTGTCCGCCCTGTGCCGGGCGGTCCAACCCTCGATGTTGCGCTGCCGGGCTCGTCCGATGGCAAGTGCGCCGGGTGGCACGTCCGCGTTCACGAAGGACCCGGCGCCGATGTACGCATCGTCGCCGATGTCAACTGGCGCCACCAGCGTGGTGTTGGTGCCGACAAAGACACGATCACCGATCGTCGTGCGGTACTTGGCGGTGCCGTCGTAGTTGCAGGTCACCGTCCCCGCCCCGATGTTGGTGTCCCGCCCCACGTCGCTGTCCAGGATGCAGGAGAAGTGGCTGATCCGCGTCGCGTCGCCGACCCTGCTGTTCTTGACCTCCGCATGGGTTCCCAACTGTACCCCGGATCCCAGCACGCTATTCGGCCGCACCCGGCAATAGGCTCCGATCACCACGTCATCGCCGAGCTCGCATTCCTCCAATTGCGAGGAACCGATGCTGACCCTGTCGCCGCCGCCGACGTCGCGCAGCTGCGCCATCGGGCCCACCACGCAGCCCGCGCCAAGACGTGTACCACCACGCAGCACGCTCATCGGAAGGATCCGCGAGTCGGCGCCGATCCGCACCGACGCGTCGATGACTGTCGTCGCCGGGTCCTCGATGGTGACCCCCGAGGCCATGAGAGTGTCGAGTGTGCGGCGCCGCAGCTCCGCCTCGGCGGCGGCCAGCTGGCGCCGGTCGTTGATTCCGAGTCCCTCCGCCGCCTCGGCGGCGAGCACGGCGATGGAGTCGCCGCCGAACCGTTCGACGACGTCTGTGAGGTACAGCTCGGATTGGGCGTTGTCGGATGACAGCCCCTCGAGCGCCGCCCACAGCTTGCTTCCCTCGAAGACGTAGACGCCGGCATTGCACTCGGCGGGCGCGGTGGCCCCGGCCGGGATGTCGCGTTCCTCCACGATGCTGAGGACCGTGTCCAGGTCGCCGCGCACCACCCGGCCCATACCGGTCGGGTCTTCGGGCACGACGGTCAGCAGGGTGGCCGCGGGCCGGGCGGCCTGATGAGCGTCCAGCATTCGCCGCACTGTCTGGGGCCGCACCAGGGGTACGTCCGCGCTGAGCACCAGGACGGGCCCCGACTGGCGGTGCTCTTCGGGAACCGAGCGCACCGCGTCCCCGGTGCCGTGCGGCGCCTGCTGCTCGGCGATGTCTGCCCGCCCCGCGACGTGCTCGGCCACCGCAGGCTGGCTCGGGCTGACCACCACTGTCGGCCGGCGGACGCCGACCGCGGCGGCGAGATCGAGGACATGGTCGATGAGCGGCCGGCCGCCGAGCGCATGGAGCACCTTTGGCGTGGCGCTGCGCATCCGCGTCCCCTGCCCCGCGGCGAGGATCACCACCTGGGGGCCGTCAGCCATGAGCACGCTGAGTATAGAGGTGGCCCGGACCGGGTCCGACCGGTCCGTACGATGCCTGGGTGCGCGCACTCACCCTGGACGCAGACGGCCCGGTCCATGTCGCGGACCACGGCGGCGACGGTCCGCCCATGGTCCTGGTGCACGGACTGGGCGGCAGCCACGTCAACTGGGGAGCCGTGGCGCCACGCTTCGCCGAGACCCACCATGTCTTCGCGCCTGACCTGCCGGGGTTCGGCCTCACCGAACTCGGCGACCGCCGGACCACTGTGGCCGCGAACATCGCCGTCCTGGAGAGGCTCCTGGAGCAGCTGGCGCCAGACGGGGGCGTCGTGATCGGGAACTCGATGGGCGGCCTGCTCGCGCTGGGCGCCGCGGCCGAACGGCCCGAGCGGTTCCGAGCCCTGGTTCTCACCGACCCTGCGCTGCCCGCGCCGCCGGACCATCCACTGCGCATCGACGCCGTGGCACGGAGCTTCCTGCTGGCGTACCTCTTTCCCTGGGCCGGCACCCGGCGGCTGCGCCGCGTCGCTCAGCGGCAGGGTCCCGAATCGCTGGTCCGCCAGACGCTGGCACTGTGCGCCGCCGACGTGGACAGCCTCGACGCGGAGCTGGTCGCCGCCCACGTCGAGCTGCAGCGGCAGCAGAGCGACACCCTCGGCTGGGACGCTGCGTTCTTCTCCACCGCGCGCTCGCTGGTCAACGTCCTGGCGCTGCGCCGGCGGGTCGTGGCCTGGATCCAGCGGGTCTCAGTGCCGACGCTGCTCATCCACGGCTCGAGAGACCGGCTGATCAGCGTGCGGTCGGCACGGGCAGCAGCGGTGATGCGTCCCGACTGGGAGTACTGTGAGCTGGCCGGCGTCGGCCACATCCCGATGATGGAGGCCCCAGAGGTGTTCGTCGACCTCACGAACGGCTGGCTGCAGCGAGCCATGGGCTCGACGCGACGCTAAGAGTGGACCGGAGATCCGTACTGGGCAAGCGTGGCGCAGAGGACGTTCCCGGTGCCCAAACCATCACCATCGTCGACGCTGATCGTCACCTGCCCGCCGAACACGCTGACCGTTTCAACGCACAGCTGCACTCCATTTTTGACAACCGCGCCGTACGCGAAGTCTCCGTTGGACGTGTCGATCACCTGCTGGCATGCTTTGAGCGCCGCGGAGTCCGGTGTGCCGTCAAACGTGACCGACGCGTCGGTGGCCCGCTTGACCACCGTGCACGAGCCGCTGTGCTCGACCGGTGTGGCGGCTGGCTGAGAAGCCGGGCTGTCGGACGACGAGCACCCACTCAACGCGACCAGGGCACCCGCTACCAGACCCGCCACGGCCAGGGATCGCAACATGGGCTGCATCCTGCCACGGGATCCCGATTTCTAGAACCTGCCCCTGTGACAATCTGTCGCGGCGCGGAAATAATCGAGGCTGGCTTTCGCTGGGGAGTCGCCAAGTGGTAAGGCAGCGGACTTTGGATCCGCCATTCGAAGGTTCGAATCCTTCCTCCCCAGCCAACCTCAACGGACGGCCACGCCTACCTGTTCGCCGGATCGCGAGTCAATGCACCACAAGGTGCGACTTGATGACGCGCTCCGCCGTGGCGGGGTCATCCGGCGTGATGGTGGGCCGGACGCGGCGGCCCACATCGATCACAAGCGCGAGCGTCTTGCCGGTGCGACGCAGATCGAGGTTCCACCAGTGCAGGAAGTCGCCAGACCCCCAGAGCCGCCAGCGACGCACCTTGTTGATGCCGGTGAGCGGCAGCTCGCTGACACCCCTGATCGCCTGATATGGGATCCGCTTGGATCCCCACGGGTAGTACCACCGGATGACGACCTCGGTGCGGCCGCAGGAAACCTCGTCATCGACGTAGGTCGGATCAGCGCTGTCGTTCACGTGTGGACTCCTCGGTCACGGCTGGCATTGTTACCATAACTGATAACGTTACCACAATCTAGATCGGTGAGCTAGGATCAAGCGGACATGAGCGGCGCGGACCTTCTCCTGCACCCCATACGCCTTCGGATAGTTCAGGCATTTCTCGGCGACCGCGCTCTCACCACGACCGCCCTCCGGAGCGAGCTCCCTGACGTTGCGCCGGCCAGCCTCTATCGGCAGGTCGCGCGATTGGTTGAGGCCGGAGTGCTCGCGGTGGTGGCAGAACGCCGCATCCGCGGCGCCGTCGAGCGCACATACATCCTGCGAACCGCTGCCGCCGCAATCTCCGCCGCCGATCTGGCGAAGATGACAGCGGATCAGCACCGCCAGGCGTTCCTGGCCTTCGTCGCAGGACTGATCGCCGACTTCGACCGCTATGTGAGTCGGGGAAACGTCGACCTCGTGCGCGACGGGGTCGGCTACCGGCTCATGGGCCTGTGGCTCAGCGACAACGAGCTCACCGACCTGTCTCGCGACATGTTCACCGTGCACCAGCCTTGCCTCGCCAACGGGCCGAAGCGTGGTCGCACACGACGGATCCTCGCGACGATCGTGCTTCCCGGGTCCGTCGCCGCGCCGACACCGAATGCCAAGCGGGCGAAACCGCGCAAGTCGGCGGCACTCAAGAGCGCTTGAGCTTTCGCCAACCCCCCGCCCGGTTGTTCGCGATGATCTGTTTGAACATCGCCAGCAGCGCAGCAGATGGCACCGACGCGCCTTCCCCGATCGCGACCGTTCGGGCCGTCGCGTTGCCGTGCCCGGCAGTGACGATGTGCTGCGGGTCGGGCACGATCCCGCCGTCGTAGAGGAACACGTTGACGTGGTCTTTGGCGGCCAGCAGGGCGCAGATGTTGCCGTTCAGCACGAAGTACGGCTGCACGGTGCGCTTGATGGTCTCCTCCACCTCCGGGTCGGCGCGGTGCACGAGCTCGCGCACAGTGCGGCAGATCTCCTGCTGCCACGGCGGCAGATGGGCGATGTACGCGTCCACGCGGGGATCGGCGACCCAGGCCATGCGCACGACACTATATGCAGCATGTCCCCGCAACTCGGCTCCCCGATTGTCGTCGAACACCTGACGGCCGGCGAGTTCCGCGAAGCCCAGCTGGCGCCGTACAACCAGCTCATCGGCATTCACACCCTGTTCGAGGATCCCACTTCGGGGGTTGAGCACCACGTCATCCGCTACCCCGCGGGACTGCGCGGCAGGCCGCACCGGCACACGGCAGCGCACACCATCATCGTTCTCGAGGGCGAGCTCGAGGTGAATGGCCGCGTCATCGGTCCGCATTCGTATGCGCACTTCCCTGCAGGCGAGCCGATGCAGCACCAGGCCTCGGGCGATCAGCCGTGCGTATTCGTGCTCTGTTTTGACGGGCCTTTCGACGTCGAGGTGCTGGAAGACTGACCAAAGAGAGTCAGTGCGCGGCCGGCGCCGGCCCCTGCGGTTGCAAGCGCACCGGCGGGAGCATCAACGACAGCACGCCGACCACGAGCCACAGGCCGACGTTGAAGAAGAGGATGCGCTCCCACGACGACACGAAGTCGCTGGCCAGCGCCTGCAGGGCCGCCCTCTGGAACGCCCGTGACACAGGGTTGGCGGTCGGCGCCGTGCTGATCGCCGGACACCCCGCCGGCGTCTGCGTCGGGTCGCTGGACGAGACCTCCAACTGGAAGCAATGCGAGAACTTGGCCACCTGCTGAGCGATGACCGGTGCCGGCGTGCCCGGCTCCGCCGCGCTGAGCTGCTGTTGCAGCTGCGGCGTCACCTGGGTCACCGCGGTGGCCGAGCGGCCTGACAGCAACCCGAAGAACACCACACCCACAACGGCAACCCCCATCGCGCCGCCCAGCTGCTGGAACGTCGTGACCACACCGGATGCGCTGCCCGCGTCGCGACCCGGGACGCCGGCGAGGATCACGTTGAGCAGCGGCGCGATGATGAAGCCGAGCCCGGAGCCTGCCACCACGTATGACGGGATCAGGTCGTAGCTGCTCACATTCACACCGCGCAGGTGGAGGGTCAGGATCACCCCGAGAATGCCGAGAACGAGCAGCGCGCTGCCCACGGTGATCACGTAGCGGCCCAGCTTCGGCGCCAGCCGCACCGACAGCGCTGAGAACACCGCCGACCCGATGCTCCAGGGAATGCTGGTGAGACCCGCGTGCAGCGCGCTCCATTGCAGCCCCACCTGGACGGTGAGGCTGAAGGTGAAGAAGAACGCAGGGATGCCGGCGATGAAGATCGCCGAGATGGGAACCCCGAGGCTGAAGGAGCGGATGTTGAACAGCGACAGCTGCACCAGCGGGAACCGATTGGCCGGCAGCGATCGCTCGTAAAGGACAAAGGCGGCCAGAACGAACGGGCTCGCCGCCATGCAGAGGTACGTCCAGAGCGGCCAGCCGGCCACTTGTCCCTGCACCAGCGGGAAGACCAATAGGAACAGCCCGGAGCTGGCGATGGCCACACCCACGAGGTCGAGACGCGTCGCGTTGGGCGCCTTGGACTCGCTCACGACGCGGTACGCCGCGAGCAGCGACACCACGCCGATGGGAACGTTGACCAGGAAGATCCAGCGCCAGGACGACCCGGTGATGTCGTTGCGGATGATGAGACCGCCGACCAGCGGTCCCATGATGGTGGCGATGCCGATCACGGCGCCGACGAGACCGAAGACCCGGGCGCGCTCGTGGGGTGGGAAGCTGACCTGGATCACCGACAGCACCTGGGGATACATGAGCGCGGCCATGAGCCCCTGCGCCACTCGGGACAGGTCCAGCATCACGGCGCTCTGAGCCAGACCGCACAGCGCGCTGGTGAGCACGAAGCCGGCCATGCCCATGAGGAACAGCCGCTTTCTGCCGAAGATGTCCCCAAGCCGGCCACCCGTGAT
Organism: Candidatus Dormiibacterota bacterium; assembly: GCA_019236085.1. GTDB lineage: Bacteria > Chloroflexota > Dormibacteria > Aeolococcales > Aeolococcaceae > JAFAJR01. The sequence goes on along the minus strand of JAFAJR010000258.1, from coordinate 2,642 downwards.
GAGCATCACCGCATAGCTCAGCCCGTATCCGGCGACGACGAACTGGATGTCAGCGTCGTTGGCCGAGAGGTTGGAGCGAATGGCTGGGATGGCCACGTTCACGATCGAGACGTCGAGCAGGACCATGAACAGCGCGGTGATCACGCAGGCCAGCGCCGCCCACCGCCGCGGATCGAGGTCGTGCGGCGACACGGTCGCGTCACGGTGTATGGCGGACGTCGCCTGAGTGCCGGTCCTCACCTCGGTCGCATCGGCCATGGGCGAACTATCCCAGACCCACGGCGGAAAACGGCGGCGGACCGGGGACTCAGATCACCGGCGGTGCGGCAGGGCGTCACCCGGACGCGACCGGTACGCGACCGTTGTCGGCTCCCCCCGGACACACACTGCCGGTGTGGGCGCGGACGAACCTGCACGCCGCCTGACGTGTTTGACGCGTATCGGCCATCGGCTGCCGCTCGCCGGCGGTGTGGCCGAGGCGTGTGACGAGGTCGCGCGCGCTCTCGCCCAGCACCTCGGCGTCTCGGTGAGCGTCGTGGTCATCGAGGGTGACACCGCCGAGGTTGCCGCGATGGTGGTGCCGGAGGGCAACGGCGCCACCCTGCGTCCATCGACAGCGGCCCGGCTCGTGGGGTTGCGCATGCCCCTGGACGGCGTCGAGTCGCTGCGCAGCCCCGTCCGCTTCCGCCGGCCCTACATCGGGCAGTCCCGGGCGGTCGAGACCATCCGCAGCGTCTCCACCGACAGCCGCCTGGTCAGCGAGCTGCCGAACTCGATCGACGAGCGCGAGGTCTACAGCGTCCCGGTCACGGCCCGCGACCGGGTGGTGGCCGTCGTCACCGCCTGGGGCGACGCAGCCGGCGTGGATCTGATCCCCACCCTCGAGGCCGCTGCCGCGATGCTGGCCTCGGCCTGGATCCTGCCGGCCGAAGAGCATGCCATCGAGCGCTTCGGCACCTCCGTGGCCAACGTGCCGCGCGCTGAGGTCCGCGCCGAGCTTGCCTCGCTGCTCGACAGCGGCCGCCTGGTGGCCGCGCTGCAACCGGTGGTCCGCCTCTACGACGGCACCGTCATCGGCTACGAGGCGCTGACACGGTTTCCGCCGAGCGCGCACATCGCCACGCCTGACCACCTGTTCTCCGCCGCCTCATCGCACCGCCTGGAGACAGCACTGGATGTGGCCTGCATGCAGGCGGCGCTGCGTGACGCCTCGAGCATCGGCGACGTCGACGTCTTCATGAACGTGCTGATCCGCACCCTCCACGACCGCCAGGGGATGCGGGCGCTGCACGACGCTGTGCATGCGGCGGGTGTGGACCCTTCGATGATCGTGCTGGAGTTCAGCGAGCGCGACCCGGTGCCCGACCTGGCCCGGTTGCAGCGCATCGCAGCCGAGCTGCGCTCGCACGGTTTCCGCATCGCTGTCGACGACGCCGGTTCCGGCCACGCCAGCATGCGCGTCATCGCCGAGTTGCGTCCCGAGTTCATCAAGGTGGACCGTTCGCTGATCCATGCCGTTGACAGCGACCGCGCCCGGCGCGCCCTGGTGGTGTCGTTGCTCTCGTTCAGCGGCAACATTGGCGCACGGCTGATCGCAGAGGGCATCGAGACAGCCAGCGAAAACGAAACGTTGCTCTCGCTCGGCGTGCAGTTCGGCCAGGGATGGCACCTCGGGCGCCCGGTGCTTCAGGAGCCGGTCGACGGCCACAACGGCACTGAAGTGGTCGACGCTGCCTGGTTCGCCTCGCGTCCGGTGTCGCGAATCCGCGAAGCGGCCCTGGCAGAGTACGTCGAGGACAGCGGCGACGAAGCCGTCAACACGCCGGCGCGCAACGGCGGCGGCAGGCGGCGCGCGCTGGCCCGCGCGCTGAGCGACGCGGCGCTCGCGCTGCAGAGCGAGCACGACCCGCTGCGCATCCTCCGCGTCATCGCCGAGCAGATGGCACGCGTCGTGCCGGTCAGCGAGATGGCCATCCTCGCGGCGGAATACGAGACGCATCGCTTCCTGCCGATGCTCGCCACCGGCGAGGACAAGGACGCGATTCTCGCCGACTCCTTCTCGCTCGACGCCGGTCTCACCGGCTGGGCGTTCGCCGTGGGCACGCCGCAGAACTTTCACGACACGGCGACCCATCCTCGAGCGCGTCAGGTTCCCGGGACGCCGGTGGTGCACGAGTCCATGCTGGCGATTCCGCTGGTCGCCGGCGACCGCAAGCTGGGCATCATCAACTGCTGGCGCCTCGGCGTGAACCAGTTCAGCGACCGCGAGCTGGAGGCTGCGTCGTTGTTCGCTCACGTTGCTGCGAGTGCATGGCGCAACGCGCAGCTGTACACCGAGCTGCTCAGCGCAGCGATGACCGATCCCCTGACGGCGCTGTACAACAGCCGCTGGCTGCGTGACACCGTGGAGCGTGACCTGGTGCGTGCACAGCGAGACGGGACACCGCTCGCCCTGCTGCTGGTGGATCTCGACCATTTCAAGACCGTGAACGACACGAGCGGTCATGCGGCCGGTGACCTCGTACTCCAGCGCGTCGCCGCCCGGTTGCGCAGCAGCGTCCGCGGCGCCGACGCGGTTGTCCGGCTCGGCGGGGAGGAGTTCGTGATTCTCCTCCACGGTTGCGACGCCGGGGCTGCGCTGC
>JAFAJR010000085.1 GCA_019236085.1 Candidatus Dormiibacterota bacterium | reverse complement strand
AAAGACCGTCCTGTATTTGCCACCTTTGCCAAGAACTCGGAAGCCTTCAGCCCGGACGTCGCCGCGGTCCAGGGCGCAGGCCTCGGCGATGCGGCAGCCGCTGCTCACCAGGAAGTGGATCAGAGCCCGGTCCCGGAGGTCCCGCAGTGAACCGCGCGGCAGGGCCCGCAGCAAGGACGGCACCAGCTCGGTGGGCACCGGGTGCGGGTCACCGACGACGTAGCGCGGCACCGTGACCAGCCTGGAGAGCTCGGCGGACAGCCATCCCTCGTCGTAGGCATACGCCAGAAACCGTCGTAGCGCGACCAGCGCCCGGGCCCGCGTCCGCGAGTGGGGGAGGACGTCGGCCAGCTCCACCTGGTAGCGCCGCAGGGCGGCGCGGTCGAGGTCAGCACAGAACCCGTCTCCCAGGGGCAGCCCGCGGCGAAAGGCCACGAACTTCGCCAGGTCCTCGCGGTAGGCGCGCACCGTAGTCGGCGGGCGGTTCCGCTGGATGCGCTCCCAGTCAAGGAATTGCTGCACCTCATCGGGCAGCGGGTCGCGCGGTCCGGGAATCGTCGCCGCCCAGCCCGGCCGGCGTCGCGATTGCGGAGCGTTGGCCCGGCGCGTCGTCGTGGTCATCGCTGCCCAATTATCAGGACCATTTCACGCTGTGCTCGCCGGAGGAGAAGGAGCGGTGAACGAACCCTACTCAAGGGCTCAATATCATGAGAAGACACATTATCATGAGTTTAGGCATAGGCCGCGAGACCTACCTCCCCAACCCTCTACCGCCCGCCGATCACTCCTCCCCGCTGCCTGGCCCCTGTTCGAGGGACGCCTCCAGCTCCAGGGTGCGCCGGAAAGCTGCCCAGACCGCGTCGCTGACCACGGTTCGCAGCCGGCCGCGCTCCAGCTGGTACAGCGCCGCCGCCGAGGTCCCGCCGGGCGACGTGACCATGTCTCGCAGCTGCGCAGGGTGCTTGCCGCTGCGCAGCGCGAACGCCGCCGAGCCCTGCATGGTGTCCAGCACAAGTTCCCGGGCGACGTGGCGGGGAAAGCCCAGGTGCACGGCAGCGTCGGTGAGCGCTTCGATGAAGAGAAAGATGTATGTGGGGCCGGTGCCACTCACTGCTGTCGCCATGGCCACCTGGCGTTCGTCGTGCACCTCGAACTCTCTTCCCAGCGTGGCCAGCATCCGCCTGGTCCAGTCGCGGCCGCGCTCATCCACGGCTTCTGTCGCGTACCAGACGGTGACACCCTGCTCGATCTGCGCCGGGGTGTTGGGCATCGAGCGCACCACAGCCGGGTGACCGAGGCCTTCGCTCAGTGCCCGGGTCGAGGCTCCGGCGACGATGCTGATCACGAGCTGGCCGGCCCTTAACCCCCCGCGCAGCTCCGCCATCACCCCGTCCAGCAGCTGGGGCTTGACCGCCAGGAGCAGGACGTCGGCATCTCGCACGGCGTCGCCGTTGGCCGCGCTCGTGGAGACGCCGAAGCGAGCCTCCAGCTCCTCGCGTCGTTCGGGCCGCGGATGGCTGCAGCACACCGCAGACGGGGCGATGACCTCCCCGGCCACCAGCCCGGCCAGCATCGCCTCGGCCATGACGCCGGCTCCGACGATTCCCAATCTCGCCTCGCGCAGATCCTGAGCTGGCATTGCTGCGGCGCACCATAGCGTCCGCCGGCGCCGGCACCGCCTCCGGGCTGCCCCACAATGAGCCCATGTCCGTCTCCACCTCGTCCGACGCCGCCACCTGGCTGCGCCGCTGGGACGACCAGCAGCAGCTGCACATCCCTGACCGCGAGGAACGCTTCGCGGCCATCGTCGACGCGGTGGCCGCCGCGTGCGGCGATGCGCCGCGGGTGCTCGACCTCGGCGCCGGTCCAGGGTCGCTGTCGGCACGCATCCTGCAGCGCCTGCCGGATGCCGAGATCGTCGCCATCGACGCCGACCCCGTCCTGCTGCAGATCGGCCGCAGCGCGCTGGACGACCTCCGCGGTCTCCACTTCGTGGACGCCGACCTGCGTGCCGACTGGCCTGCCTCACTGCCCATGCCTGGTCCATTCGACGCGGCAGTGTCCACCACCGCGCTGCACTGGCTCGGCCTGCCGGACGTGGTACGGCTCTACCGCCGGCTGGCGGCGCTGATCAGGCCCGGCGGCGTCTTCCT
>JAFAJR010000225.1 GCA_019236085.1 Candidatus Dormiibacterota bacterium | reverse complement strand
CTCAGCCCGGGTGGTGGCCGCCTGCTCCTCCGCCTCGGCGAGGGAGGCCGCCGCTTGGGCCCGGGCCTGCCGGGTGACCTCATGGTCGGACACCGCGGCAACCGCGCGCTCGCTGGCTTCGCGCACCAAGCGCTCAGACTCCTGTTCGGCCGTGGCCAGCAGCTGCTCCGCCTCCTGCTCAGCACCTGCCATGAGCCGATCACGGTCCTGGACCAGGTGGCGGGCGGCGACCAGTTCCTCCGGCAGGGCCAGGCGGATGCGGTCGACCAGCTCCAGCACCTCGTCCTCGTTGACCATGACGTTGGCCGACAGCGGCACGCGACGCGCCGTGGACACCAGCTCCTCGAGCTCGTCCACGGCGTCGAGCACGCCGGGCCGCTCCTGCTCCTCGCTCACCCGTCCAGCCCGAACTTGCGGCGCATCGCCGATACGGACTCCGGGGGCGCTACGTCGCCGACGTCGCCACCCAGGCGGCAGACCTCCTTGATGATCGATGAGGAGATGAAGACGTTGGAGAACGCCGTCATGAGGAACACGGTGTTGACCTCCGGGTTGAGGCGGCGGTTCATGAGCGCCATCTGGAACTCGGACTCGAAGTCGCTGACCACCCGCAGTCCGCGGACGATCGCTGACGCGCCCTGGCTGCGGGCAAAGTCGACGGTGAGACCGTCGAAGCTGGTCACGTCGATGCGTGGCCGCTCCCCGATGGTGCGGCGCAGCAGGTCGATGCGCTCCTCGACGCTGAACAGCGGCTCCTTGCCGGAGTTGGCCAGCACCCCGACGACGATCCGGTCGAAGATGAGCGCGGCCCTGTCGATGATGTCGAGGTGGCCCAGGGTGACCGGGTCGAAGCTGCCGGGGTAGACAGCGGTCCGCTCGCTCACTCCTGCTCGTCTCCGGGCGCGGCGGGTTGATAGAAGGTCAGCGTGGTCAGTCCGTGGCGGACCTCGCGTGCCCGGCGGAGAAGGCCTGCCCGGCCGGGAAGGGCTCGCCGGCGGTGATGTTCGCACACGACCAGAGCCGGTGGGGAACTGCCGAGACACTGCAGCACAACCTCGAGCTCCGGGTCGCGGTAGGGCGCGTCCATGAAGCAGAGCGCGGTCGCGGCGACGTCATCGCCGTGATGACGGAGGAAGCGCACGACATCGGACCGCACCGGATGGCAGCGGTCGGCGCAGCCGAACCGAGCCGCCGTGGCCGAGATCGCCCGCAAAGCCCGCTCGTCGCGCTCCACGAAGGTGACTTGGGCGGCGCCTCGGGACAGCGCCTCAAAGCCCAGCGCTCCGCTCCCCGCGTAGAGGTCCAGCACCGCGGCATCGGCGACGCGGTCGCCGAGGATGTCGAACAGCGACTCGCGAACCATGCCGCGGGTGGGCCTGACCAGCGACCCTCGCGGGGTCTCGACCACCCGGCCCCGGAAGTCACCGCCGGTGATGCGTGTCTGGGGCACGGCTCCTCGGCACTCAGTCCAGGTCGAACACCGACGTGTAGCGGTCCAGCGCCTCACGCAGCGGCAGATGGCGGCTGAGAGCGGGGTCGCTGTCGAGCCAGTCGACGGCGGCCCGGCGGGCTCGCGCCGCCAGGGCCAGGTCGAGCAGGTCGGCAACCCGCATCTCGGGGAGCCCGTGCTGCCGCAGGCCCACCACATCGCCGGCGCCGCGCAGCTTGAGGTCGAGCTCGGCGAGGTCGAAGCCGCTCTGGGTGGTGGCCAGCGCGTCCAGCCGCGACGACGACTGCTCGTCCGGCTCGGTGCCGCCTTCGAAGAGCAGACAGTAGGAGCGGTGCTCGCCGCGGCCCACCCGGCCCCGGAACTGGTGCAGCTGGGCGAGGCCGAAGCGCTCGGCCCCCTCAACCAGCATGATCGTCGCGTTGGGCAAGTCGACACCCACCTCGACCACGCTCGTAGCAACCAGCAGGTCGGTCTCTCCCGAAGCGAAGCGGCGCATCCGCTCCTCCTTCTCCTTGGCGGGCAGCCGGCCGTGCAGCAGGTCGACCCGGAAGTCCGCGAACACGCCAGTGCTCAGCCGCTCGAACTCAGCGGTGGCGCTGCGCACCCCCAGCTTGTCGCTCTCCTCGATCAGCGGGCAGATCACGAACGCCTGGCGTCCGCCGTGAAGCTGGTCGCCGACGAAGCCATAGGCCGCATCGCGCCTGTGTGGCGCCACGACCGAGGTGTCCACCGCCTGGCGTCCCGGAGGGAGCTCACGCAGCTCGCTCACATCCACGTCGCCATACAGGGTGAGCGCCAGGGATCGCGGTATGGGCGTTGCCGTCATGGCAAGGAAGTTGGGCATCGCCCCGGACTTCTGGCGGAGCCGCTGGCGCTGGGCCACGCCGAAGCGGTGCTGCTCGTCGACCACCGCCAGGCCCAGCCGGCGCAGCACGACGTCATCCTCGATGAGTGCGTGGGTGCCGACGATCAGCGAGTCCTGGCCTCCGGCCAGGGCTTCCAGCACCTCACGGCGCGCCGTGGCGGTGGTGCTGCCCACCAGCAGCCGCGGCACGAGTCCGTGCGGCGCCAGGAGCGCATCGAGGGTCTGGGCGTGCTGCCTGGCCAGGATCTCCGTGGGTGCCATGACGGCGGTCTGCAATCCGGCCCGGTGGGTCAGCAGCGCCGCCATGGCCGCCACCACCGTCTTGCCACTGCCCACGTCGCCCTGGAGCAAGCGGTTCATCGGCCCAGTTTTGGCCATGTCCGTCAGGATCTCGTGGGCCGCCACGCGCTGCCCGTCGGTGAGCTTGAAGGGCAGCCCCCGGGTGAACTCGCGAGCCGCCTCCACGTCGTATGGCACCGTCACACCGACCGACCCCAGCCGGCGCCGCCGGGCACGCTCGGCGGCCACCTGGATGAGGAAGAGCTCCTCGAACGCGATGCGCTCCCGGGCCCGGTCGGCCGACCCCTGGTCGTCCGGGAAGTGGGCCTGGCGCAGAGCTTCGCCGAGGTCGGGCAGCGACTCCCGTTCGCGGACCGGCGGCGGCACCGGGTCCGGGATGGCGACCGCGGCAGCAAGCGCCGGTTCCATGAAGCTGCGCAGCATCCGGGTGGACAGCTTGTGCGTCTCGGGGTACACCGGGGCCAGCCGGCCCAGGTGGCGCTGCTCGGAGCGCGGCCGCTCGTAGACCGGCGCCTGGAAGGTGGGCAGCCGGCCGGGCTTCACCTTGCCCCGCAGAAAGAGAGTGGTCCCGGGCCGGAGGTCCCGCTGACGGAAGGGCTGGTTGAACCAGATGGCTTCGGCGACGCCTGTCGAGTCCTCGACGCTTACCTGCAGCAGGTGCATGCGGCGCTGGACGGCGCGCACGTCGGTCACCCGGACCAGGGAGGTCTGGACCTCGCCGGGACGCAGTTCGGCGATGGGCACCACGTCCCGGCTGTCCTCGTAGCGCCGCGGCAGGTGGTAGAGCAAATCGCGCACCGTCACGATTCCCAGCTTCGCAAGCCGCGGCGCCACCGCCTCGCCCACCCCGGGCACAGCCGTCACCGGGGACTCGGGTGTCAGTGGGCGCAGGGTCAGGATCTTGGCCACGCCCTCAGTCTGCGCCGAGGCAAGCGATACCAACCCCTCCCGGACCGGTGTAGGCGCCGACCACAGGCCCCACCTGCCCGGCAACGACCTCCAGCCCGGGGGCCAGCGGCGACAGCAGCTCGCGCAACTCCGGAAGCAGCGCAGGGGCGCCGCAGTGGAAGGCGGCGAGCCCCTGCAGCGGGAGGCGCCGGCGCAGCTGGTCGACGATTGCCTCCAGGCCCTGGCGCCTGCTGCGTACCCGGGCTGCCGGAGCCACCTCGCCGTCGTCGACAGTCAGCACCGGCTTGACGTTGAGCAGCGAGCCCACAAGCGCCTGGGCCCTGCCGATGCGCCCGCCGCGCTGCAGGTAGGTGAGCGTGTCCAGCAGCACGTAGATGCCCAGCTTGGCCCGGCGCTCCTCGGCCCTGGCGGCCACCGTCGCCGCGTCGCCTCCCGCCCGGACGTCGGCGACGGCGGCGCGGACCAGGAGCTGCAGACCGCCGCTGACGCTCAGCGAGTCGACCAGGTGCAGCCGTGAGCCGTCCAGCTCCGCCGCCGCGAGGTGCGCCGACTGCAGCGTGCCGCTCAGCTTTCCTGAGATGTGGATGGAGACCACCTCCGCGCCTGGGTCGCTGAGCAGCTCGGCGTACGTCTCACGGAACTGTTCCGGCGACGGCTGGGAGGTCGTTGGCTGCTCCGCCGTGTGCGCCAGCCGCTGGTAGAACGCGTCGGAGTCGATGTCGACCCCGTCGCGGAACTGCTCCTCGCCGAAGCGTACGGTCAGGGGCACCACGCGCACGCCGAGCTCGGCGGCGGCGGCGGTGGTCAGGTCGGCGGTGCTGTCGGTTACGAGATGGACAGGGCTCACTCGAGCGACAGCACATAGGGATAGTGCTCCTGGCCGCCGTCGTGGAGCTCGTACTCGATGGATGGGTGACGCTCGCGCAGCGTCTCGACCAGCGTGGTCGCCTCCCCCTCCTCGAC
>JAFAJR010000172.1 GCA_019236085.1 Candidatus Dormiibacterota bacterium | reverse complement strand
AGGACGAATCCGAGGACGGTCTCTCGGCGTCCGACGGCGCGGAAGACCTCGAGGAGATGGGCATGTCGACCTTCCAGGCGGAGGGCGACGAAGAGTCCGCCGGGGTCGACACGGACGACGACGACAGCCGTCCCGAGGACGAGTACTGAGGATCCGAGACCTCCGCGGCAGCGACGGCTTCCTGCCCATCGAGTCCTACGCGATCATCGGCGACTGCCGCTCGGCGGCGCTGGTTGGCGCCGACGGCAGCATCGACTGGCTAGCGCTGCCACGCTTCGACAGCCCGTCCATCTTCGGCCGCATTCTCGATGCGCGTCGCGGCGGCCACTGGCAGATAGCACCGTCGGAGGTGCTGCACGTGCGGCAGCGCTACCGCGACAACACCAACATCCTCGACACCATCTTCACGACAGCGACAGGGGTTGCGCTGATCACCGACTTCATGCCGGTGGAGGAGCGGACTCTCAAACAGCACGCGCGGTTGCACGACAACCCGCGGCTGGTGCGAATCGTCGAGTGTCTCTCCGGCCGCGTCCGGTTGCGCCACGTCGTGGACCCAGCGCCGGACTACGGGCGGCGCCATGTCACTGTGGCCACGCGACACCAGCATTTGCACGCCGACACCGGTGACCTGCACATCTGCGTCCGCTGCACGCGGCCGCTGGAGAGTGCGCGCACCTCGATAACGCTGCACGCCGGCGAGCACATCGCCTTCGCGCTGCGCTGTGGCCTTCCGAACCGCTGCGGGCCGATCCGCTGGGATGTGGAGCGAGCCCTCGACCTTCTGCGCGAGACCCAGGAGTTCTGGTGGCAGTGGATCGGCAGGTGCCGCTACGACGGTCCTTATCGCCAGCATGTCTGGCGGTCGGCGCTGGTGCTCAAGCTGATGACGTATTCGCCGACGGGCGCGATCGTGGCGGCTCCCACGACGAGCCTGCCGGAATGGATCGGCGGTACGCGCAACTGGGACTACCGCTTCACCTGGCTGCGCGACGCATCGCTGACGCTGTTCGCCTTCTTCCAGCTCGGGTTGCGTGAGGAGGCGCACTCCTACTTTCACTGGCTCTCCACGCATCACCGGCGCACGCCGCACATGACAGGCCTGCCCAATCTCTTCGACCTCGACGGCCATGCGCGTGTCCCCGAGTGGGAGCTGCGCCATCTCACCGGCTACAAGCACTCGCAGCCGGTGCGTGTGGGCAACGACGCGGCGCATCAGCTGCAGCTCGACGTGTACGGCGAGGTGCTGGACAGCGCGTATCTGTACGCTCGCTTCGGCGGCGACATCAGCGGTGAGCTGTGGAACCGGCTGCACGCGATTGTCGAGCTGGCAATCGAACGCTGGCGTGAGAACGACGCATGCATCTGGGAGGTGCGTGACAACGAGCTGCCCTACACGTACAGCAAGATGATGTGCTGGGTGGCCGTTGACCGCGGCCTTCGCATGGCGCAGCGCTTCGGCTATCCGCACGATTCCGCGCGTTGGCAGAAGGCACGCCGGGCCATGCACCGCGCCGTTGTGACCGAGGGCTGGTCGAAGCGCCGCAACGCGTTCGCCCAGTACTTCGGCGGCAACACGCTCGACGCCGCGATGCTTCGCCTGAGTCAGGTGCGCTTCCTCCCCGACCGGGATCCACGCGTCGTCTCCACCATCAAGGCGATTGATGAGGATCTCAGCGAGGGCGTGCTCGTGCGCCGCTATCGCACGGAGGAGACCAACGACGGCGTGGGCGGCGACGAGGGCGCATTCTTCATGACGTCGTTCTGGCTTCCCGACGCGCTGGCCCACACCGGCGATGTCGAGGGCGCGCAGCGGCGTTTCGAGCGGCTGCTCAGCTTCTCGTCGCCAGTGGGCCTGTTCTCGGAAGAGGTGGACCCGCGCAGCGGCGCGCTGCTGGGCAACTACCCTCAGGCGTTCACCCACCTGAGTTTGGTGGGTGCTGCCGTGAACATCGAACGCGCGCGCCACCGCCAGATCGGAGTCCGCGGCCTGAAGAAGTGACCGTTCGATGCATGATTATGCAGGCGCCTGTATACTGCGCGGCGTGACCTCCGGGCTCAGGGTGGCGGTCGCCGGCGCCACCGGCTACATCGGCATGCAGTGCACCGCGCTGCTCGCTCGCCATCCTGAGACCGAGATCGTGCGCCTCATGGGTCGCAGCCACGCGGGGCAGCGGCACGGCGATGCCGTCCCCGGCAGCGAGGTCGAGGTGCGGCTCGAGGACACCTTGGACATCGATTCCGCCGATGTCGTGTTCTCGGCGCTGCCGCACACCGTCGCAGCGGCGCACGCCTCTCGCTGGCTCGACGCGGGCGCGGTGGTCATCGACCTGAGTGCGGATTTCCGTTTGCGTGATGCCGAGGCGTACCAGCGGTGGTACGGCACCGAGCATCCGGCGCCGTCGCTGTGCTCGGAGGCCGTGTACGGACTGGTCGAGACGCATCGCGACACCTTGCGCACCGCAGACCTGATTGCCGTGCCCGGGTGCTACCCGACGGCAACCCTCATCGCTTGTGTTCCGGCTCTGCAGTCCGGGCTCGTCGAACCCGATGTCATCGTCGACGCCAAGAGTGGCGTGAGCGGCGCGGGACGATCGCCGAGCCTCGGCGTGCACTTCGCCGAGGTGAACGAATCCGTGACCGCGTACGCGGTCAGCGGCCACCGCCACCGCCCCGAGATGCTGCAAGAGCTCAGCGCTGCGGCAGGGAGCGATGTCCACCTCACCTTCGTGCCGCACCTCGTCCCGATGACGCGCGGCATCCTGGCCACCGCGTACCTGCGGCCGAAACGCGGCGTCACTGCGAAACAGCTCGAGGAGGCGTACGCCGCGTTCGCCGCCGACAACTCCTTCATTCGTCTCCGCGGCGATAGCCCGTCAACCAAGCAGGCGGCGGGCACCAACGACGCGCTGGTCAACGTCGGCAGGCAGGACGGCATGGCGGTGGTCACAGTCGCGATCGACAACCTACTGAAAGGCGCCGCCGGCCAGGCGGTGCAGGCGATGAACGTGCGCTTCGGCTTCGATGAATCTGCAGGCTTGGAGGCACGCCCGCTGTGGCCCTGAGCGCCGAGCTGCAGGTGACCGAACGCATCGGCGTGCTGGC
>JAFAJR010000067.1 GCA_019236085.1 Candidatus Dormiibacterota bacterium | reverse complement strand
GCAGGGCGAGCCCCGGAGCTTCTTCGCCTCCGCCTCGCAGTCGCGCACCCAGCAGTTCCTCTCCAAGGTGCTGTGAGCGGCTAGCGCCGCGTGCCGGCGAGAGTCAGGGCTCGCGACGGATGGGTGCGTGCCAGGCGCAGCTGGGTCAACCCGACGGCCGACGGTGACAGCGTCGTTGCCGACAGCGCGTCGATGAATTCGTCGCCGGCGATGCGCCAGAGCGTCGCTGAGGTCGAGGCGGTCACGGTCGCTGTCCTCGGCACGCGCTCCAGCAAGCCGATCTCGCCGAAGTAGGAGGGCGCCACCAGTCGGTCCAGCGCTGCAACCCGGCCGCGCTCGCCCACCGCGCTCACAGTTGCCTCACCTTCGACCAGCACGAAGAAGTCGTCGGCGGCGTCGCCCTCGCGAACGATGACCGTTCCGGCGGCGACCGTCTCCGGCCGGCAGGCTGCGCCGAGGCGCTCGAGGATCGGTCGCGAGGCTCCTTCGAAGATGGCAAGACCCTGCAGCACTCTGACGCGCGGCGCTAGGTGTGCCAGCTGATCCAGAGCCGCTGCATCGATGCGGCGTACAAAGGGGTAGAGCAGCAACACCAGAGCCGGGACGGCGAATGCCGCCAGCAGGAGCGTGACGTCGAGGCCGGCTGCGCTGAGCACCATCGGGGTTACGAGCGCTCCGATGGCCACGGCGGCGAGCACGCCGGCAAAGAACACACCGAAGACTCGCGCCACAACGTCTGAGGGGACCAACCGCTGCATGGCTGTCACGGCCAGCACATCGACGACGAGTGTGCCTGCGCCGCGCACCACCTCGGTGGCAAACCCCGCCGCAGGGGCGTGCACCACGAGGAAGACTGCGGTCGGCGCGCAGTACACGATCATGGCCAGGGCGATGATGGTGCCGAGCCGCGGCTGCGACGCCAACCGATTGGTCAGCACCGCCGCTGCCACACCACCCACCCCCAGTCCGGCGAGCAGGTAACCGTACCCATCGGCCCCCGTGCCGAGCACGTCGCGGCTGATCACGATGAGCAGCACCGTGTCGGTGCCGTACACGAAGCTCGCGCCGACGCTGAAGGCGACGAGCAGTGCCACTGTGTGCGACGCGAGAATTGCTCGCACCCCGGCGAGCATCTGCCGCAGCGGCCCCGCAGCCCCTCCCTCGGTGACATCGGATGGGCTCGTCCGATCTCTTTTCGCAGTGACGGCGACCGCCGAGAACGCAAAGCTGGCGGCATTCACGGCAAACGCGATCGCCGGCGAGCCAAGCAGGAGCAGCGCAGCGCCGGCTGCGGGACCCGCGACGATCGCAAGGTTCTCGGCGGTGCTCTCCAGCCCGTTCGCGGCGGCGAGGTGCTCGGTGCCGACCAGCGCAGGTGTTGTCGCCTTCGCAGCCGGTCCATAGACGGTTGAAATCGCTGTGGTCAGCGTCGCCAGCACGATCGCGAGCACCACAGGCCCCTGCAGCGCGGCGACCGCGGCGAGCGCAGACATGAGCGCGAAGGAGACCAGGTCGAGACGCACCATCAGCCGCACGCGCTCGAGACGCTCGGCGATGACCCCGCCATAGGCGCTGACCACCAGGGCGGTGCCGAACCGTGCGACCGACGCGCCCGCCACCCACGCCGGCGAGTGCGTGCGGTCGAAGACCATAACCGCAAGCGCGACGCTGAACGCCCAGGACCCGATCTGCGAGACGGCGAGTCCGCTCAGCAGCAGCCGGTAGTCGCGGATGCGCAGCGCTGGACCATAGCCCGTGTCGAAACGCACCTGATCTCAGCCTTCTGCGGGAATTCGATTGTCCGCGATCGCGGCGAGCACGGTCTTCATCTCGAACGGCGTCAGGCCTGGATGCTTGCTGAGGATGCGCGCTGCCAGCCCGGTGACGTGCGGCGCGGCGAAACTATTGCCTGTTGCAGTGATGGTGCTGCCGTTGAGCCAGGCCACTGTCAGACCAATGCCGGGGGCGCCGAACTCCACCGGCGGCGCAGGGTTGTAGTCGATGCGCAGGGGATCGCTCCCCACGTGCGCCGCGACCGAGAAGACGGAAGCGTACTGCGACGGGTAGGTCGGCCCAGGGACGTTGTTGACGGCACACACGAGCATGACGCCGCGGAAGTACGCTTCGTCAACCAGCTCGTGGAACGTGGCGAAGTAGTCCGGTTTGCCCGTGCTCAGGCTTATGTTGACGACGTGCATGCGGTGCTCGATCGCCCAGCGCAGCCCGGCAGCGAAGACG
>JAFAJR010000023.1 GCA_019236085.1 Candidatus Dormiibacterota bacterium | reverse complement strand
GGCGGGATTGGTACGATGCCCCCGTTGAGCGAACCGGGAAGCGGCGAGTGATCGCCAGACCAGCTGGTCCCGAGGGCCCATCGGAGGGGCGGACGCATCCGGCGCCGCGGCTTCGGCCGCGCGCGGCGATGCCGCCGAATTTCCCTGCGATCGTGCGCCCGCAGGGACTGCCGAAAGCCACGGTCGCGCTTCCGTTGCCGGAGCCGCAGCACCACCACCTGCCGGCCTGGGTGCGCCGGGCGCACGGCCTGGCCCGGCCGATCCTGGCCGACGAGCTTGCCGCCCTTGAAGGAGAGCCGCGCCGCCAGCTGGAGACCGCGATCGCCGGTCTGGTCGCCGCGATCAGCAGCGGCAAGTTCAGCCAGGCGTTCCGCTATCAAGAGGTCGTGGCGCTGGGAGAGCGGCTGCTGGCCGAGCACCGGCGCGACAGCGCGGAGCGGCAGCGCGCCCAGCGGGCGCTGGACACTGCCCGGCGCCGCGTGTCGGACCGCATGCGCGACGACACCTCCCGTCTGCAACCCGAAGTGGCCACCCGGCTCAACCGGGCTCTCCGTTCGGCCGGCGACCTGGAGTCGATCGCGGCGGTGGGCGCCGAGCTGCAGCAGGCAGTGGACTCGGCGCGCTCGGTTGAGGACCGCCGCCGCGACCGCGAGGTCGACAAGACACGCAAGCGGATCCAGCGCGCGGTGCCGCGCGGCGGCGCTGCCGACCAGCCCGAGGATTGGCAGGACGTGCTGCGACGCCTGCAGCAGACGATGCGGGAGAACGAGGGGGAATCAGGGACGCCGGTTGCAGTGGGAACCGACGCTCCGCGGAGCGCGACGTGACCTCTACCCCGGTGGCTGCGTCGGTCGATCCCGACCGCCTCGCCGCCGACGCGAGCGACCCGGAGGTGGCCGGGGTGATGCGCGACGAGGTGGTGTTCTGCCTTCCCAGCACGCCGGTGGACGCGGTGGCGAAGCTGCTGGCGGACAACGAGCTGGCTGAGATCGTGGTGCTGCTTGACCGCCGCCCGGTCGGCTTTGTGCGCCAGGAGGAGATCCTCGATCGCTTTGTCGCCGGTGATGTGATGATCGCCGGCAGCGACTTCGCGGTCCGGCCGCCGGTCACCGACATCCTGGCCCGCGACGTGCTGCTGCCCTCGCCGCTGCTTGTGGACGAGCACCAGCGGGTGTCCGAGGTGGTGGCGCTGATGGCCGGCCAGAGGCGCCGGCTCGCAGTGGTGATGCACGAGGACGAGACGGTGGTGGGGATGGTGACCGAGCGCGAGGTCGCCGCCCATGCCGCAGCACTTGCAGTCACTGCCGGGACGGCGCATGGCTGAGCTGGAGACCGTCGCAGCGCCGCTGGGCGCCGAATGCGACCCCGACGACACGCTGCTCGACGTCCTCGAGCCACTGCGTGCGCAACACCCGGTGCCGCTGCTGGTGTCGCGCGACGACGCCATCCTGGGCTCGGTGAGCCTCGACGCGGTTGTCGGCGCGTTCACGACGCTGGCGTCGACCCGGGTCGCAGACGTGATGCGCCCCGCCCCGGAGCTCGACCTCGGCGAGCGCGTCGAGCGAGGCGCCGCGGCGCTCCGTGCCGCCGGCAGCGACTGCATGGTGGTCACCCAGGTGGACGGAGGCATCTTCTCCCGGCGCAGCGCTCCCGCCGGCGTGGTGAGCAGCGCGCAGGTTCTGGCCGCCATCGGCAAGAACGTGGTGGACAAGGCGCCGATGAAGATCCTGAGCGGGCATCGCGATTTGGGATTCAACGTGCCCATCACGCCGTGTCAGCGCAACTGCCCCATCCGTCAGGACATCGCCACCTACATCGACTACGTGAGCCAGGGCCGCTACGTCGATTCGTGGTCGGTGATCCATGAGACCAACCCGTTCCCCAGCATGCTCGGGCGGCTCTGCAACCATCCCTGTGAGACCGATTGCAAACGCGGCTGGGATCCGGGCGAGGACCCGGTGACGATCCGCTCCATCAAGCGTTTCTCCACGGACTTCGCGTTCCAGCAGGGCCTGTGGATCGACTACAAGATCGACTCGCAGAAGGGGAAGCGCGTCGCGGTCGTGGGGGCCGGACCAGCGGGGTTGACCTGCGCCCTGGATCTTCGCGTGCAGGGCTACGATGTGGCGCTCTACGAACGCGAGGCCAAGGTCGGTGGACTGCTCAGCACATCGATCCCGCCGTTCCGCTTCGACCATCGCCA
>JAFAJR010000256.1 GCA_019236085.1 Candidatus Dormiibacterota bacterium | reverse complement strand
TGACCAGCTGGGCCGGCGCGCGAAACAACAGCTCGGCTTCACCATTCAGCCCTTTCATTTCGCGGTGCTCGGCCTGTGCGCTGCGTGCAGCCGCGGCGACGCGCCCGGCGAGATCGGTTGACCACGCGCATCGAGACAGACCGGCTCGTCATCCGCAGCTTCGTGTCGGACGATGGTCCTCACTGGGTCGAGCTCGTCAGCAGCCAGGAGGTACGGCGCTTCTTGCCGGCGTCCGCTCCGCCCAGCCTCGAGCGCTTTGCCACAGTGCTCGCCGATCGCACTGCGATGGAAGCCGAGATCGGCTACAGCATGTGGGCCGTGGACGAGCGAGCCACGGGAGCCTTCGTCGGGCAATGTGGCATCCGTCCCATCGACGAGGGCAACGGTCCCGAGGTGGACCTCGCATATCACTTCGTTCCGGCGGCATGGGGCAAGGGATACGCCACGGAGGCGGCGACCGCGGTGCTCGACCACGGGCTGTACGTGCTCCGACTGGAGCGCATCATCGCCGTGGTCGTGCCGGAGAACACCGGCTCCTGGCGCGTGATCGAGAAGGCGGGGATGCGCTACGTCGGCGAGGTCGACTATTACGGGATGGCCGGGCTGAAGCTCTACGAGGCAGAGCGCTCCTGGTGGGTCACCAACCCACAGCCCCGTCGACCATTTCGCGGATGAGGTCCGCGTGGCCATTGTGCCGCGCGTACTCCTCGATCATGTGGTTGTACATCCAGCGCAGCGACACGGGTTTCCCTCTGCGCAGGCCGGTGTCGGTCAGGGGGCGACCGCGCACGGCCTCCTTTGCCTGCTCGATCTCGTGCTCCCAGGTGGCGCGGTCCTCGTCCCAGTCGGCGGTGTCCAGTGGGGCGAAGTCGAGGTCCTTGCCGTCGGGGTCGTAGATCTGAGGAAGGTCCGGGTCGCGCAGGAACGCGCGCCGGAACCAGTGGCGCTCCACCTCCGCCATGTGCCGCACCAACCCGTGCAATGACAGCTTGGACGTCGCCACGGGACGTGCCTTGCGTTCCTCGTCGCTGAGGCCTTCGCACTTGAGCAGCAACGTGGCTCGATGAAAGTCGAGCCACGTTTCGAGCAGCGTGCGCTCGTCGGCCTCGTAGGCGTCGTCCGGCTCGACGCGCCGCGGGTCGCTCAGGTCCTGCACCATTCCCCGTCACTCCTCTCCTGTGCGTCGCTTGACACGGTACTGAAGGTGGGTCGCCCACGGCGATTCGACCACACGCGTGCGCTCGAACGTCGTGTCGAGTCGCTGCATGCCATCGAAGAGTCGCTTGCCGCCACCGAGCAGCACCGGGGCGATGGTGAGCGTCAGCTGATCGACGATGCCGGCGTCGAGGCTCTGACGCAGGACGTCGCCGCCACCCATGATGAGCACGTTCCGCTCGCCGGCCGCCTCGCGTGCCCTGGCCACGGCGGCGGCGAAGCCGTCGGTCACGAAGTCGAAGCTGGTGGTCCCCTTCACCACCCGCGGGTGCGGACGGTGTGTGACCACGAACGCCGGCACGCCGAACCCTGGGTCGTCACCCCAACCCTCGGCGGCCTCGTACATCCACCTCCCGACGAGCATCGCGCCGCCGGTGGGAAACACCGACCCCAGGTACTCCTGGTCCACCGGGTCGGCGTCGCCCCGAGCGCCGGTCTCGTAGGTCCACGGACCGCCGAACACCCACCAGTGGAGCCGCTCGCCGCCCTCGCCGAGCCCCGCGCCGGGCCTGTCATTCGGGCCCGTGATGTAGCCGTCCAGGGACATCGTGATTCCGGCAATCACCCGCTGAGCCATGGCGCTAACCTCCGGTTGCGTTGCCACCCGTGAAATTCTGACGATGCGGGAGGCGCGGACTCATCGGGGCACAGGTGCCTGAGATAGGCGCGGTGCCATGCTGGAGCTGTGCGGCTGACAAGGAGGACTCGCGGTGAACATTGAGTTTCTGTCGACACTTGCCGTGATATCGCCGGACCCGGCGGCGAGCAGGAAGCTCTACGGAGACGCGCTCGGACTACCGCTCGACGGCGACGCCGACGACTACCAACACACCGACCAGGTCGGCGGCTGCAAGCACTTCGGCATCTGGCCGCTGTCGCAGGCGGCCCAAGCGTGCTTTGGAACGGCGGAATGGCCCGCCGGCCGCCCGGTGCCGCAGGTCAGCATCGAATTCGACGTGGCTGAGGGGGCGGATGTCGATGCAGCGGCGCAGGAGTTGCAGCGCGGCGGGTACGAGCTGCTGCATCCTGCGCGAACGGAGCCATGGGGCCAGACGGTGGCGCGCTTGCAGTCGCCCGAGGGTGCAATCGTCGGCATCTCGCACATACCGTCGATGCACTGACGGTCAGGCTTCGGCAGGCCCTTCGTATGGCGTCGCCAGCTGGAAGTAGTTCCCGTCCGGGTCGGCGAGCGTTGCCAACGAGAACTGCTCACCCATCGCGTACGGCTCTTTGACCACTGTTGCGCCGATGCCCTTGATGCGCTCGAATTCGCCCTGCACATCCTCGGTGTCCAGGAAGAAGATGAGGCGTCCGGGATTCGCATTTTGACCGTGCACCTCGGAGTGCTCGCCGACGGTGAAGAAGCACCCGCCGACGTTCCAACCGGTGAAGCCACCCTCGGTCATCGCTGGTTCGCCGAGCACGTGCGTGTAGAACTCGACAAGTCGCTGGGGATTGTCAGACCCGATCATGACGGTGCTGAGCTTGAGCACGGGGAACCTCCTTGGTGGTGTGGCTCAGGCCTCGACGTGCATCACCAGCGTCTCGGCGAGGACACCGTCGTACTCCATCGCCTGGGCAGCGTCAGGAGTTTCCATGTACTTCATGACGGCGTCCATGTCGGCAACGTCCATGAGCACAGCCACCCGCTTGCGATTCTGCGGATCGACGAAGGTGCGGATGTTGGTGACTCCAAGCGGTCCGATTACCTCTTCACGTTTGGGAGACGCCAGCCAGTGGTCGGTGTCCTTGACCTCGTGGGTTGCGACGACAGTCGGCACTTCTCTCCTCCTCAAGAGCCCGCTGCGGAGGCGGCGGCAGGGCGCAACACTACGCTGGATTGCAGCGGTTGAGCAACACCATGTGTCGGATCCTGGCCGATGGTGCGCCGAGGCTCTTAGGATTCGGCGCACGGCCGCCGACCGCCTCACGCTCACCCTGCGCGAGCCAGCGCGTGGGACCACGTGGGGACCGGAGGACGCTCGCAATGGCTGCCACACCCTGGCTGTGCAACGCCTTTGGCGTGGTGTACGGCGGCGCGATCGCGTTCCTCGCCGACGCCACCGTCATCCTCGCTGCGGGGAGCACCGTTGACGCGGGCACCGCCTTCAACACGATGGATCTCAAGGTGAACTTCCTCCGGCCGGTGCTCGTGGCCATGGCGACCAGCTCGGTTCTGGTTCTTCCCGGCAGGCGTTGGGAGCGGCCCCTCCAGGTGGCCGACGAACTGGCGTAAGCACTGAGGCCCGCCTCACTGTGCCCGACGGATCACCTCCGCCACTTCCCTGAGATCGTTGTTGAGCTGATGATCCCGCCCGGGCAACGAATGCAGGTGTGCCTGCGGAATCGCGCTGATGTAGAGGTGTGCATGCGACGGTGGGGCAGTTGTGTCGTCGAGCCCGTGAAACAGATGCACCGGCACACTCTGTGGCAGCCTCGCCCCGAGGTCGCGCGGCAGCGCGAACTCGTCGCTTGACCAGCCACCATCACCTACAAACGGGGCGGCGATCAAAACGATCGCTGCAAGCCTGCGCGACGGTGCGTGCTCGGTGAGCGTCTTGATGAGCAGCGTTCCGCCCACCGAATGGCCAACGACCACGGCGCCGTCATCCACTGCTGCAACAGCAGTGTTGATCGCCGCGCCCCATCCCGCGTAGCTGGGGTCATCCTCGCCGGGTATGCGGGGATAACGGACCTCGCAGCCGCTGCCGAGATGGTGACGCAAGCTGCGGACGAGCTTGTCGTCCCACATGTCATGCGCACCCGCACCGCCGCCCTGGATGAACAGGACCTGGCCGTCACCCGCCATTCGGACCTCGACAGCGAGCGCTACCGCGCCGCGGCGGCCGGGCGCGACTCGCGATGGAAGGCCTCGGTAAGCAGCATCTTCGCCAGCTTGGGCTGCACCGAGACGGTGGCGATGGCAACGGCCATGTGCACGTAGCTTGAATCGGTCAGTTGGCGAAGCATGAAATCGGCCAAGTCGAGCCGAGAGGTGAACTTGCCGGTGACGAATCCCTCGGTTACCTGATAGTCCGTCACCGTCTCAGTCTCAAAGAGGCCGGACGGGCGCACGATCGTCCAGTCGAGATGGCTGTCGCTCACCAGCGTCTCCATGCGCCTCTGGTCGGTGTAGGTCGTACGCCCGATCGACGACGCGATCAGGGGTTTGAGCACCTTTTCGAACATGATGCCGCCGCCGTTGTCGTACCGATGATCCATCGCGGTGGAGCTGACGCAGGCAAGGCGTCGGACCCCGTGCGCTTCCATCGCTCG
>JAFAJR010000374.1 GCA_019236085.1 Candidatus Dormiibacterota bacterium | reverse complement strand
GCTCCTGATCGGGTCGTTGAAATTCTTAGCCATCAGCTTGCAACGCCTGGGGCGGCGATGCCTTTGATCTGTAATCGAATCCAGGCCCCTTTGTCTATCTTTATTCTCGGCCATTTATCTGTCTTTATCTGTTAGAAATCACCGTCCTTCATGTAGGGCTGTGACCAGAGCGTGACCTGAAGGATCATCGATTTCCACCACGCTTCCTGCATCCGGTTGACGACCTCCGCCGAGTGACCACCCTTTTCGAGATAGGGTCGCATCGGCGACACAATCGCCGCACTGAAGGCGATCAGATCGCGTCCCCGGATGTGCGCCGCGGTGTGGGCACCGTCGGTTTTGTTCTTCTTCGCCCGATGGTGTCTGAGCCCGATTTCGTATTGGTAGTTGAGCCAATCCTGGTCGTACTCGGCGCGCGCAGTGTCGAGTACCCATTGTTCGAAGCGCTTGCCGACCTTTTCCCCATATTCCTTGTCGGGTTCGCCGGTACGCTCGTCCTGACTGTATTCGGCGAGGTGTGGGTGGAGGGCGATGATGCCGCGCCACATTGTCACTAACTCCTCCGCCTGATCCTTGAGCACGTCGTAGGAGAGGCGGAGATAGACGACGTCCTCGTCGGTGAACAGCGTCGAGGCTTTGAGGTCACTCAGCTCATCCAGACTGATGGGGGACTTCGCAATCGTGGGCGATCCCAGATCGTAACCGGGAATGTCTTTGGTTCCGTGATGATCTTCCACAGAGGTTTCCCCTTTGGTGTGTCTGATTGGCAGTCAGTATTCTGTCCATGACTTCGATCGGGTAAGGGGGTGGCGTTACCGCCACCCCTCCCCCAGAAACTGCACGGGCGCGTTTCCCTTTCACTTGTGATACTCATAACGCTTCAGGACGCCGAAGCCGAACCAACCCCAGTAGACGCGGTACTTCTGGATCAGGCCGTTCTCGTTCAGCTCCATCACCTCCACGAAGTCCATCTGGTCGCCCGCCGGCGTGTCGCGGGGGTACTCCCACATGAGCTTCTTGCCGTCCGTCAGATAGCCCGTGCGGTAGTATTTCCGCATGGGTGGCTTGCGGGTAGCCAGCTTCTCCCAGAACGCCCGGATTTCTTCGTGACCCTTGAGGCTCCGCTCCAAGCCCATCAGGTGAGGGACGAGCGGACTCTCGATCACCGCATCCGGCGCATACAGGGCCGTGAGCGCTGCGGCGTCGTTGCGGGACAGCGCATCATCCCAGGCATGATACATCCGTTCCACCGGGCTGCTCAGGACGACCGAACCTGGGTTGTTCTGCTCCTTCGCTTGCGTCATATCAAACTCCTCTTTCAGGGCAAACTACTCAGGGATGCCAACGGAGGGCGTAAAGGTCGTCGAATCCGGCGGTAGTACCTACCCGGAAGGCCAGCCCGCACCGGTGAGGCCGAAGTGCCGGAGCAGACCGTCACGCCCCGCCGGCATTAGCCGGACGGTTCGCGTCCCGGGCATCCGCTCCAACCAGCGGAGCGTCAAGAGCCGGTCCAGCAGCGCCGCCCCCAACGCACCGGCGAGGTGCGGACGCCGCTCGCTCCAGTCCAGGCACGGCCGGGCGAACGCACGGCGGGCCAGGCCCACTTGCACTACGTGGATACCGAAATCGGTCAGCCCGCGCCGGCCCGCTTTCGTCAGGAGGAAATGCTCCTTTTGACGCCGCAACCAGCCGCGGCGCCGCAGCGCGTCCACCAGCTCCACCGCCACCCGGCCCGCCAGGTGGTCGTAGCAGGTGCGAGCGAATCGGAACGCCTCGCCCTTGGCGGCCTGGTGTGTTGGCCTCGGGGCGGGGGCGACGACGAGCAGGGCCTCGAGCACGCGGGCCACGTCGGTGTTCGCCAGGCGGTAGAAGCGGTTCCGACCGACGGCTTCGACCGTGACCAGCCGACCGCCGACCAGCTTGGCCAGGTGGTTGCTGGCGGTTTGCGCGGAGACGCCGGCCCGCTGCGCCAGTTCTCCCGCCGCTGCCGGGCGGCCACCACACAGGGCCAGGCAGATGGCGGACCGCGCCGGCTCGCCCAGCAACGCAGCAATCCGAGCGATGTCGGGTTCTTCATCCGTCATTCGACCACCTCCCGCTTTTCCGCTCCCAAGGCAGTTTACCAACAAGCGACGAGGAGATGTTTCACGGTTGATCGAAGGATGAATGCTACATTCCGCGATCCACGGCGGCCTCCAGTTCGGGCGAAAGAGACGCGCGAACCAGGCGTTACAGGTGGCCGGCCACTGTTCTCTCGTCACCGGAGAGCGTGCCGCTGAAAGCAGGGACCGGCGCCGAACGGAAAAGCTCACCCGCGGCGGCCGCTGGTGAGACAAAATAACTCGAGAAACAGTAATGCGGCCGCCGTCGGGGTGCAGCGACTGGTTCGCCGCTGC
>JAFAJR010000353.1 GCA_019236085.1 Candidatus Dormiibacterota bacterium | reverse complement strand
CACCGCTCAGCCGCTGAACGTCGAGACCGAGCCGTTCGCGAAAACGGTGGTCACGGTCGATCGCTGCCAGGTCGTCCGCATCACGCGCGACGAAGAGCGAGCCGCACTGCACGTACCCCAGCGACATGCCGCTCGCGGCTTCAAGCTCCGCTGCAAACGCAGGCCAGCAGCGCGCTGATTCGAGGTTGAGCGCGAGGAGCTCGGGCTCGCCGAACTGCGCCTCGGCGACGGGAGCCAGCATGCCCGCGGCGACATTCGACGCCGCCTGACGCGGCGACGGATCTGCCACCAGCACTCGCAGTCCGCGCTGCGAGGCTCGCCAGGCTGTCGCCAGGCCGATGACACCACCGCCCACGACGGCGACATCCACGTCCCCTCCCCTCTCGCGCTCTGCGCTCATCGGCGCGCTCCTCCCTTCGCCGGCATTGCCCGGAGCAGGTGATGGCGGTCGGCGGAGCGCATCCGCCCTCTCAGCCCGGTCCGCCGGGCTCCCGCGCCCAAGAGTTTACGAGAGGAACGCCGGCGAAGGCGGATTCATTCCGCCGCAGCCGGCACCTCCAGGAAGGGGGTTGCACGAAGGGGGAACCCCTTCCCCCTTCGCTTCTCAGACGTCCATTCGGGCGATCATCCGGCGCGAACGGGCGGTGATCAGCCGTCCACCGAATATCAGCACCAGGATCATGATCACGGTGACCGCCGCGGCCGCGTTGGCCAGCGCGAGGTAGTTGGCGCCCGGCTGCTGCAGGTCGAAATACGTGACGCCGGTCAGGTACCCGACGGGGTTGTGGAACAAGGCGATCGACGGGTTGTGGTCGCTGAAGTCGGCGGTGAACAGCAGTGGCGCTGTCTCGCCTGTCGAGATGGCGATGGCGATGACCAGGCCCGAGATGATTCCGGGCAGCGCCGGCGGCAGCAGCACCTTGCGGATCATCGTCAGCTTCGGAAGCCCAAGCGCCACCGACCCTTCGCGCAAGGATCGCGGCACGGTGCTGAAGGCCACCTCTGTTGACTTCACGATGTACGGGATGATGAGTGTCCCCAAAGCCAGGACGCCGCCGAGCACCGAATAGCCCCACCCCAGAGCGACGACCAATGACAGGTAGCCGACATAGCCGACGACGATGGAAGGGACGCCCGACAGCACCTCGGAGAAGAACCGCAGCACTGAACCGATGCGCGGCGATGCGAACTCTGCGATGTACAGGCCACCGAGCACCCCGATCGTGCCGGCTGTGAGGAGCACGCCGACACTCAGTATCAGCGTCCCGACTATCGCGTTCTGCAGCCCGTCGGTGGCCGTGGTGTGCGTGATGATCGCGGGCGAGAACGCCGGCCACGCCTTGGCGATGATTCCCACAACGATGGCCACCGCGGGCACGATGATGATGGCCAGCGCGATCGCGCACAGCGCCCAGAAGAGGACTGCGCGCACCTGACGGGTGCGGCTCTTAGACTCCACGGCCCACCGGGAGTGCCCCGCTCGCAAGCCGCCTGACCACGAGGCGGCCGGCGAAGTTGGTGATGAGGCTGATGATCAACAGCAGCAATCCAAGCTCTGCAAGAGCGTGGATGCCCATGCCGGTGAAGTCGGTGAGCGCACCATCCAGCACTGACGCGATGGTGGCGGCGATCGTGCTGATCGGCGAGAAGATGCTGTGCGGCAGGCTGTTGAGCGCGTTGCCGCTGATGAGCAGCACGGCGATGGTCTCCCCCAGCGCACGGCCCCAGCCAAGCAGCGACGCGGCGAAGATGCCGCGGCGGATGTACGGGATGACGACGGTGCGCACCATCTCGTACCGTGTCATGCCCAGCGCCAGCGCGCCTTCGCGCGCCAGCACCGGTACCTGGCGCACCAGCTCTCGCGTCGTCGAAGCGATGATCGGAATCACCATGATCCCCAGCACCAGCGCCGCCGAAAGCAGCCCCTCGCCGTCCTGGATGATGGGCCCCTTGAACCACGGAATCACAGTGCCGATGTGCGACAGCGCCGGATACACGTGCTGCGCCATGTAGGGCGCAAAGATGGTGATGCCCCAGAGCCCGAACACCACGCTGGGGATGCCGGCGAGCAGCTCGAGGAATATCGAGAGGAATCCCTGGATCCGCCGCGGAAACCACTCGGTCAGCATGAGCACACCGCCGACGCTCACCGGGATCGCCAGCAGCAGTGCGATCACCGAGGTGGAGAAGGTGCCGATGATGAAGCTCAGTGCACCGTAGGAGGCACCCGAAGGCGCCACCTCGCCGTTGTGCGTGACCGTGTTGGTGGTGTACAGGTGGCCCAGCGAGAAGACGGTGCCGGTGAAGAAGTTGGTGCCGTTGAAGATGATCGCCGGGAGGGCTGTGACGAGCATGATCGCCGCGAGAAATGCCACCAGGCCGCCCGGGATCGCCGCCGCGACAGTGGCGACCACCTTCAGAATGCGGTCGCCCCGCGTCATCTCCGTCGCCAGCGACGGGCGCGGCGGCGTGGCGGCGCCGGCGGCAGGTGTGCCGCCGGCGTCCGCCTCGATCACCGCCATGAGATCAGCACCCCACGCACAGGGTTTGCTAGGTGATGTTGGCGATCGCAGCCGTCACCTTCGACACGATCGATGCCGGCAGCGCGATGAAGTGCTCCTTGTCGAGGTAGGTGGACTGCGAGCCGCCTGAGGCGCTGATGGCCCAGGCCAGGAAGGTGCGGATCGCCAGCGCCTTATC
Source organism: Candidatus Dormiibacterota bacterium (assembly GCA_019236085.1). Lineage (GTDB taxonomy): Bacteria > Chloroflexota > Dormibacteria > Aeolococcales > Aeolococcaceae > JAFAJR01. The sequence continues at coordinate 7,042 of JAFAJR010000353.1, read as the reverse complement.
CGAGGACGACTGGTCGGTCTTCACCATGATGTACTCGAAGTTCACGATCGGATAGGCGTTGGCGCCCGACTGGTAGATGAGCGACTGGCGCAGGTTGTCCGGCACGCTGCCGGCTGCGGCGTCGACAGCCGCTTCCATGGTCGTCGGGTTGGCATTGAGGAAGTTGCCCGACTGGTTCTGCAACTGCACCAGCGTCAGTCCCGCGCTGTTGGCGGTGTTCTGCGCGCTGATGCCGACGTATGCCACGCAGCCCGGGTTGGCCTTGCACTTGGTGACCATGCCGGGGTTGCCGGTTGCGGGCACTTCGGTGCTGAGTGCCGGCCAGCTGATCGTAGTGCCGATGCTGGGACCGTTCGACCAGGACGAGTTGGTTGCAGACAGGAACGACGAGAACAGGAAGGTGTCACCGGAGTTGTCCTGGCGTCGCACCGGGACGATCGGCGTGTTGGGCAAAGTCGCGCCCGAGTTGAGCGACTGGATTGCCTGGTCGTTCCAGCTCGTGATCTGACCCATGTAGATCTTGGCCAGCACGTCGCCACTCAGCTTGAGCGAGGTGACGCCCGGCAGGTTCACGTAGATGTCCTGCGCCGAGACCGCAATCGGGATGTTCTCGATGTCGGTGTTCTGCTGCGCCTGGCCGGCGCTGAGGTAGGCGTCCGAGCCGCCCAGGTCCTTGGCGCCGGAGATGGTGTCGGTGATGCCCTTGCCCGAACCGCCCGGGGCAGGCGAGAGCGTGATGTTGGGATACGCCGTGTTCAGCGGCGTCTCCAGTAGCTGCAGGAACGGATACAGAAGCGAGGACCCGTCCTCGTTGAGCGTCTGAGCCGTTGTCGGGTTGCCCGTCTGCAGCGTCACTGCCGACGACGACGATCCGCCTGACGAACTCGTACCGGTGCCACCGCCACAGGCGGCGAGCACGAATGTGCCCGCAATCGCGGCACCGCCGATCATACGCATTCCCATGTGAACCTCCTGAAAAACCCTTTCGCCGTTTGCGCAGCGCCGGCCCACCCGGCGATGCATGGTGAAGCCGTCAGCCGACGCGGCCACTCACGTAGTCGCGGCTGCGCTGATCGGCAGCCTCGTGGAAGAACGTGTTGGATGTCGCGTGCTCCACAAGCTTGCCTGCCATGAAGAACGCCACCTCGTCACTGATGCGCAGAGCCTGCGAGAGGTTGTGCGTGACGATGAGGATCGTCATGCGCTCGCGCAGCCGCTTCAGCAAGGCCTCGATGTGCTCGGTGGTGCCGGGGTCGAGCGCTGATGTGGGCTCGTCCAGCAGCAGCACCTCCGGCGACAGCGCCAGCGTCCGGGCCAGGCATAGCAGCTGCTGCTGCCCGCCGGACAGCGTGAATGGCGAGCTCGATAGCCGGTCCTTCACCGCCTCCCACAAACCGACCTCGATGAGCTGCTGCTCCACGAGCTCGCGGCTCTGCCGCCGGCTCACCATGCCGTGGGCGCGAGGCGCGATGCCGACGTTGTCCTCGATGCTCTGGGGGAACGGGTTGGCCCGCTGGAACAACATGCCGACCCGGCGGCGCAGCTCGCGAAGATGCGTGGTGGCGCCGTACACGTGCGTATCGCCGACCGTGATGTCACCGCTCACCGTGATGCCCGGCGAGTGGTCGTGCATGCGGTTGATGGAGCGCAGCAGCGTCGTCTTGCCGCAGCCCGTCGGCCCGACGATGGCAGTGATGCGTTTCTCCGGAAACGTCACGCTCACGTCGTCGATCAACGTCCGGCTGGCAAGCTTTACCGAGAGCCCCCGGACGCGCACCGCAGCACTGGAGGATCTCTCCTTCTGCGCAGTCGCGGTGGTCGGGATGCTCAGGTACCCGGCCGTCATGAGGCCACAGTACCAACGGGGATTTTATCGGGGCGTTAGAGACTTATTAAGAGACAGTGAAGATAACACCCCGGCTATCACATTTACCGACGCGAGCGCTGTGGCAGTTGCCGTACACGTTCAGCTCGCTTCTGCAGCCCGCGGCTCGCGGTCCAGGCGGTCCAGGCGGTACCCCACGCCGAACACCGTGGTGATGCGGAAGGGCAGCTGGTCGAAGTTCTCGAACTTCTCGCGCAGCCAGCGGACGTGCACGTCCACCGTCTTGCTGTCACCGAAGAACTTGCTGCCCCACACGGTCTGGATGATCGTCTGGCGCGAGAGCACGCGGCCCGGGTTCAGCAGCAGCAGTGAGAGCAGGTCGAACTCCTTCGGCGCCATGCGCACCTCAACTCCTTTGACGTGCACGGTGCGCGCCGCGCGGTCGATGCGGAAGCCCGAGAACTCCTCCACCTCCAACGGTTCGGCCGCGCGCTGTGAGTGCATCTCGGCGCGCCGCAGCAGCGCGGCGACGCGGGCCAGCAGCTCATTGAGCGAGAAGGGCTTGGTGACGTAATCGTCGGCCCCGACCTGCAGTCCCACAACCTTGTCGACCTCGGTGCTCTTGGCGGTGAGCATGAGGATGGGTGTCGCCATCTCCTGGCGGATGACGCGGCACACCTCGAGACCGTTCATGCCGGGCAGCATGAGATCGAGCAGGATGAGGTCCGGACGCTCGCGCCGTGCCGATGCAAGTGCTGCATCACCCGACGCCGCCTCGCTCACCTGGTACCCCTCGCGGGTGAGGTTGTAGCGGAGAGTCTGACGTATCGCCTCCTCGTCCTCAACCACGAGCACGCGCTTCGGACGCGTGGCGACTGCGACGGTCATCCCAGCTCCTCGATCTCGCCGGAGTCGAGAAACACCAGATCCTCTGCGAGATTTGTCACGCGGTCGCCGATGCGCTCGTAGTTTTGGCACACGGATATGAGATGCGTCCCGCGATACACGTTGCCCGGGTCGTCGCTCATCAGCTGGATGATCTCATCCACCAGGCGGTGGTGCAGCCGGTTCACCACATCGTCGCGCGCGGCGATGACGTGAGCCTGCTCGACGTCGTGTGTCACCAGCGCGCTGAGGATGTCACGCACCTGCATGGCCACCCGGTCCGCGAGCTTGGGTATCTCGATGTAGTCGGTGAGCGCGGGGAGGTCTGCGAGGTCACGCGCCACACGCGCGATGTTCACGCAGTGGTCGGCCATGCGCTCCAGCTCGCTCGCCATGTGCTGAAACCCGAGCAGCTCTCGCACGTCACGCTCCGTCGAGGCCTGCGTCAGCACCGCCCGGAAGCACAGCTGTCGCGTCTCCGCCTGCAATGCGTTGACCTGGGCGTCACCGCGAATCACCTCGTTGGCCAGGGCGACGTCACGCGTCATCAGCGCATCGGTGGCGCGGCGGATGGACTGGTCCACCAGCTCGCCCATGGCGAGCGCCGCGGCGCGGATGCGGCCGAGGTTGTCTTCGAGATCGGCTCGCGCGGGTTGTGCCATTGAGTGCGTATCGAGTTCGTCCCCGACCGGTGAATGCGCGCCTTCATCGGCGCGCACACGGCGTGCCGGCTCATCATAGCCGTCATGTAGCCGTACGACCCGGCCAGGCCGCGGCCGCCGCGCTCTCGGTGCGATCTCCGTACGCCTCAGTTCCACGCTGCAGTCGACGCGATGCTGCAGATGCCAGGGTTGTCAGCGGGGGGTCCGGCGGTTATCGGCTGATTAAGAGGGCGCAAGGAGGTGGGTACCCGGCGCTCCTATACTCAGCGGTCCATGGCATCGGTCCCTGTAGCGCCGTCCCTGCATCTCCTGCGCGAGGTGGCGAGCGTGCTCGAAGAGGGGCTGCTGGCGCTCGATGCCGACGACATCGTGCTGCTGGCCTCGGGGTCGGAGCTGGCGTTGCTGGGAGTCGGCGACGCGTCGGTGGGCATGTCCCTGCGTTCAGCACACACGGACTACCGGCTGCTGCGCCTGGTGCAGGCGGCTCGCGACAGCGACGCGGTGCAGGAGCGCGAGATCGACTCCGCCGGCCACGAAATGGTGGTTCGCGCTGTGCCGGTGCACGGCGAGGACGTCGCCACACTGGTCATGCTGCGCGACGAGTCGCGGGTGCGGCAGCTCGAGCGGGTCCGCCGTGACTTCATCAGCAACGTGTCGCACGAGCTGCGAACGCCGGTCACAGCTGTGCGACTCATGGCGGAAACGTTGGAGGCCGGCGCCCTCGACGACCGCGAGGCAGCATCTGACTTCGTCAAGCGCATCGCGCTGGAGGCAACCCACATGGCGCAGATGCTGGAGGAGCTGCTGGAGCTCAGCGCCATCGAGTCCGGGCTGCGTCCGCTGGCGTTCGAGCGCGTCCCGCTGACGGCGCTTCTGACAATGGTGGACCGCCTGCGCCCGCTCGCCGAGGCGAAACAGCAGACGATCACCGTGCGTGTGGCGAGCGGCACGCCAGCCATCTATGGTGACGCGTCGCGTTTGGGACAGGTGCTGCGCAATCTCCTGCACAACGCGATCAAGTTCACGCCACCCGGCGGCCACATCGCCATCGAGGCAGCGCCGGGAGATGCGGGAACGGCGGTGCTGCGCTGCATCGACGACGGCGTCGGCATCGCGCCGGAGGACCAGGGCCGCATCTTCGAACGTTTCTGGAAGGCCGACAGCTCGCGGCAGCGCGACGGGGAGGGGAGCGGGCTGGGTCTTGCCATCGTCCGCCATGTCGTCGAAGGCCACGGCGGCCGCGTCAGCGTGGACTCGACCCCACGCCGGGGCAGCACCTTCACCGTCATCCTGCCCGCAGCCCTGGATTGATGTCGCTGCGCGGCGGGCGCACGGGGCTGTGCGGCATCGCCCTGTGCGTGGCGATGCTGGCCGCATGCTCCGCGGGACCGGCGGGGATGCAACCAAGAAACGGTGGCACCATCACCGTCGCGCTGCCGTCGATGCCGATGACACTCAACCCGCTCGTGTCTCGCGACCCGGTGTCGGAGCGTGCGTACACAGCGCTCTTCCCGCTGCTGTTCGTTGCTCAACCGGACCTGTCGGCCAGCCCCCAGCTCGCCGCCGGGGCGCCCAGCTTCGGCGACGGCGGACTCACCATCACAGTGAATCTGCGACAGGACGCACATTGGTCTGACGGCTCACCCATCACCGCAAACGACGTGGTGTTCACAGTGACAACCGAGATGGACCCCAAGCTCGATGCGCTGACGCCGTTCACCTGGGCGCCGCTGAGCAGCGTGACCGCCGTCGACGCGCACACCGTCCGCTTCACCTTGTCGACCGCCGACGCGGCGTTCATCGCTGACGACCTGGTGACGCCGATCGTGCCGCAACATGCGCTCGCCGGCGTCGACCCGGCGCACATGGCTGACGCGGCGTATTCGTCGGAGCCGTCGGTCACTGGTGGCCCGTTCCGCTTCGCGACGCGCGACGCAACGTCGATCACGCTGGACGCCAGCTCCTCCTTCTTCCTGGGACGGCCGCACGCAGACCGCGTGGTTGAGCGGGTGGTCAGCGGATCCATCCCCGCCCTGCTCGGCGAGGGCCAGGTGTCGTTCGACGCGCAGCTGTCAGCGGCGGACGCCGCGCAGGGGTTGATCAGCAGCGGCGTCGGCGTGCAGTCCTTCGCTGACCCGTCGTTCACAGCCGTCCAGTACAACCTTCGCGCCGGGCATGCGTTCGCCGCGCTGGCAACCCGGCAGGCCTTCGCCGACAGCATCGACCACGACGCGCTGGTCAGCCAGGTGACCGGTGATGACAACGACATCCCGGTGTGGAGCGACCTGGACCCGAGCTCCTGGGCGTTCGACTCCACAGCGGCGCCCGCGCATCCGCGCAACGCCGCTGCGGCCGCGTCGCTGCTCGGCGGTGCGCATCCGTCGGCATCGCTCATCTATCCCGACGGGGACCAGCTGCTGGCACTGGCTGCGGCGGCGCTCGTGCAGCAGGCGAACGCCGCAGGGTTCGCGCTCAGCGCTGCCGCGACGCCGCCGCAGGAGTACGCAGCGGCGTTGCAGCAGGGGAACTTCGACGCGGCGCTGGTCACGCTTCCGACAGGCCTCGACCCCGACGACTCGGCGCTGCTGGCCCCGGCGGGCGCTGAGAACGCCGGTGCCTACGCCGACCCCGCGGTGACGGCGCTGCTGAGCCAGGAGCTGAACGCCACCGGGCCGAGCCTCGGTGCGCTGCAGCAGACACGCAAACCGCTCTTCACCAAGATCGAGCGGGCGGTGGCCGGCGACCTACCTCTCTACTTCCTCTGGGCGCCGCGGCACTCCGTGGGCTTCGGCGCCACCCTGGGCGGGGTCGCCGGCGCGGGGATCCAGCTCGACGCCGACCGGGACAACACCTTCTATGTCAACTGGTTCCTCACCGGCTGACAGCTGCGATGTCCACTCCCAGGTAAAGCTCCATTGCCCGCTGCAGCATCTCGGTGACACCGGGGTCAGCCAGGCTGCCGGCAAGGTCGCGCAGGGCGCGACGCTGTGACTGCAGGGCCGCCGCGACCAGCGCGCAGCCGTCGCCGGTGATGCCGACGCGCACCACCCGGCGGTCCGGCGCTCCGCGCTGCGTGGTCAGGAGCCCGCGCTCTCCGAGGTCGTGGACCAGCAGGGAGATGCGGGCCTCAGGGGTCTGCAGGAGCTCGGCGAGGTCGCCCTGCACCACGCCGAGCTCGCCCGCAGCCCCAGCTTCGAGGAGGAGGTGGTACTGCAGCGGCGACAGGTCGTGTTCGGCCAGCGCCCGGTTCATGAGCACCAGCGCCTGCCGGAAGCCGCGCCGGAACGCCGCAGCGAGGCACAGGTCGCCGAAGGTCTCATCCTGGTGGAAGCGGGGGCTGGGCTCAGTCGAGGCCATCGCCGGGGGCGTCTCCAGGCAGGAGGCCGAGTGCCTCGAGGGCACGCGAATGCTTGCCGCGGCCGCCGGCGTCGCGGGCACCGGCGGCTTCGAGCTCTGCCACCACCGCCGCGGAGCGGCCGGGGTCGTCGGCGCCGACCATCTCGACCTCGACCTCGCGGAAGGTCTCGACGACCTGGCGCTCGCGCAGGACCGCCACCCGGTCGTCGGCCAGCTCGGCCCAGCGCTCGCCGCGGTCGTCGAGCAGGTCGACCACGTGGCGCTCGGTGCGGATGCTGGCCACGGGCCGCAGCAGCGACTGGTCCACCCCGGC
>JAFAJR010000277.1 GCA_019236085.1 Candidatus Dormiibacterota bacterium | reverse complement strand
GGATCCATGTTGAGCTGGAACGACGTTGCGCTCAACGTGAATGTGAGGCTCTGCGCCACCACGATCGTTTTGGCGGTGTTGTTGGATGCGAACGTGACCGACGGCGAGGTGCCGCTGTCGATGACCGCCGGTGCCGCGGTGTTGGTGGCGATCGCCGTGGTGTAGCTGCCCGCTGCGGGGTTGGTATTGCCGGAGAGTTGGATGAGGATGGGGATACCGTTGGCGACGCTGACCGGCGAGGTGACGGTGTAGGTGATGACCTGCCCCGCGCGCGCAACCGACCCGGCGCCGATGCCGTACGCCGCGACGATGGCGGGTGTTCCAGCCAGACCGCTACCTGAGACGGTGAAGGTGATCGTTTTGATCGTGCCCGTGGTGGCAGTGGTGAAGGAATAGGCGTACGTCGTCGAGGCCGCGCTGGCCTGGTTGTTGTTCACCGCCCAGCTGATGTTGGTGAGCGTACCTGCAGCGAAGGCCCGTGGGCTGACAGCCACGGAGAATCCCAAGACCATCGCGAAGGCGATGGCGATGGAGGCGCCGGGCCGGCGGACCCGCCGCACCCACTTCTTCACGCGCCGGACGAACGTTCGAAGTGATCCCGGGCTATTGCTCATGAGGGGCGCCGCGCCGCGCGAATGGCGCTCAGGGGCCTGATTCATGGTGTCCTCTCGGTGTCGGGGGAAGATATTTGCGAACGCTATGGCACGCCGGCCGCCCCGACAGTGACCGCCGGGTAACGGAGGTCTGTGCGTTAAGTCACATCACCAAAAAGGAGCAAGGGGGATCCGAGCACGTCACCACCGCCGCAGAGACGCGATACGCGCACCGAGCGGACCCCATTCGCGGTTACTCACGAGTCAGGGACAAGGCGGAGAGCCAGATGGTCGGGAAGGCGAGATTCGAACTCGCGACCTCACGGTCCCGAACCGTGCACTCTAACCTGGCTGAGCTACTTCCCGGCGACCGAGCGCGATGATATCACCGGCCCTGACGCCCTCCCTCTCAGGTGGCGCCGCGCCATACTCGACTGCTTACGACACGGAGGACACGGCGGTGGGCGCAATCACCATTCATGAGACGGTGGATGCCACTGTAGAAACGGTTTTCGCCTATGTTGACGATTACCGAAACACCACCAAGTACATGGTGGGGCTGACCAAATGGAAGCCCACCACTGACGTCACGCACGGCAAGGGCGCGAAGTTCGAGGTGGCGATGAAGGCCGGCCCCGCGACACTCGGCTCGATCGTCGACATCTCGCTATGGAGCGAGAACAAGGCGATCGGCTGGCACTCGGTGGAAGGCTTCAAGCAGAAAGGTCAGTGGGCGTTCAGGCGTGCGGGCGACGGCACCGATGTGACCTTCACCATGGAGTACGAGCTACCCGGCGGCATCGCCGGGCGCATGCTCTCGCGGGCCGCCGACCCGGTGGTGCGCTCCAACCTGCAGCGTTCGGTGAAGCAGCTCAAGCAGCACACCGAGAAGCTCAAGCCCGCGCGTCCCACGAAGACGACTGCGAAACCGGCGGCAAAGGCGGCGGCGAAGCGTGGCACCGGGGGAAGAGCGGCGAAGCGCTGAGGCGGCCTTTGTCTAGCACAAAGCGCCCCTACAATGGGATTTGACCCAGCACCGTCGCACGGAGTCGAGCAGATCATGACCACTGACAGCAATTCCTCCAACGGGCATCAGCCAGGCGCCACCGGCGGCGTCCGGGTCAAGCGCGGCCTTGCCGAGATGCTCAAGGGCGGCGTCATCATGGACGTCGTCACGGCGGAGCAGGCGAAGATCGCCGAGGACGCCGGTGCAGTCGCGGTCATGGCGCTCGAGCGTGTCCCGGCGGACATCCGCAAGGAAGGCGGCGTTGCTCGCATGAGCGACGTCTCGCTGATCAAGGACATCATGGCCGCGGTGACCATCCCGGTCATGGCAAAGGCCCGCATCGGCCACTTCGTGGAAGCGCAGGTGCTGCAGGCGCTGGGTGTCGACTACATCGACGAGTCCGAGGTGCTCACCCCCGCCGACGAGGAGCACCACATCGACAAGTGGCAGTTCACCGTGCCGTTCGTCTGCGGCGCACGCGACCTGGGCGAGGCGCTGCGCCGGATCGGCGAGGGCGCGGCGATGATCCGCACCAAGGGCGAGGCCGGCACCGGCAACGTGGTCGAGGCGGTCCGCCACATGCGCTCGGTACAGGGTGGCATCAGGCGCGTTCAGTCCCTGCGTCGCGAGGAGTTGATGGCAGAGGCCAAGCACCTCGGCGCGCCATACGAGCTTGTGCTGGAAATCCACGAGACCGGCAAGCTGCCGGTGGTGAACTTCTCCGCAGGCGGCATTGCAACGCCGGCGGACGCAGCGCTGATGATGCAGCTCGGTTGCGAGGGCAACTTCGTCGGCAGCGGCATCTTCAAGAGCGAGGACCCGCTGAACTACGCGAAGGCGATCGTCGCCGCCACCACATACTTCGACAAGCCCGACGTCGTCGCCGAGGTGAGCGCCGGGCTGGGCAAGGCCATGCGCGGTCTTGACGTTGCCTCGATGCCCAAAGAGGAGCAGCT
>JAFAJR010000211.1 GCA_019236085.1 Candidatus Dormiibacterota bacterium | reverse complement strand
AGCCGGTAGATCGAGATGCGACGCTGTTCCTCGTCGTAGATCTGCGTCGCCTGCGGGTAGAAGGTGGACAGCGCGCCCACCGTGGAGAGCAGGATGCCCATGGGATGCGCGTCGTGGTGGAAGCCGTCGATGAACGTCTTCACGTTCTCGTGCACCAGCGTGTGATGCGTGATCTCGTGCTGCCACCGCTGCTCCTGGGTCGCGGTGGGCAGCTCGCCGTGGACCAGGAGGTACGCCGTCTCCAGGTAGGTGCTGTGCTCAGCCAGCTGCTCGATGGGATACCCGCGGTACAGCAGGATGCCGCGGTCGCCGTCGATGTAGGTGATCCTGCTGGTGCACGACGCGGTGTTCATGAAGGCCGGGTCGTACACCAGGAGGCCGGAGTCGTCGTCGCCGGACCTGATCTTCGCCAGGTCGGTGGCGCGCACCGCGCCGTTCTCGATGGCCAGCTCGTACTCGCGGCCGGTGCGATTGTCGGTGATGCTCAGGGTGTCGGGCATGCCCGGCAGTCTGCCACGCGCGATCCGCTGTCAGCGGAGGGTCCCGCCTGTCATCGTGTTGCGCGATGAGTGACCCGCCGCGGGGCTTCCGCCACCGGGTCGTGGTGGTGCGACACGGTGCCACCGCCTGGAGCGGCGAGGGCCGGCACACGGGCAAGACCGACGTCCCGCTCACCGAGGAGGGACGCGGCGAGGCGCTGCGCCTGCGCTCATTGCTCCCTCGATGGACCTTTGCCGCCGTGTACACCAGCCCGCTGCAGCGAGCCCGGGACACCTGCGAGCTGGCGGGATATGGGGAGGTCGCGGTGAGCGACCCTGACCTGGTCGAATGGGATTACGGGAAGTACGACGGCCTGACCACCGCGGAGATCAGGGCGACCCGGCCGGGCTGGGACCTCTGGCGCGACGGGGTCCCGGACGGCGAGACGCTGGAGGAGGTGACGGCGCGCGCCGACGCAGTGCTGTCACGAGCCGGGACGGCCGATGGTGACGTCCTGCTCTTCGGTCACGGCCACATCCTCCGGGTGCTCACCGCCCGCTGGCTGGAGCAGCCCGCGGAGCTGGGGCGCCGCTTCCGCCTGGACCCGGCAGCGCCGGGCGTCCTGCATCACGAACACGAGTGGCCGACGCTGAACGGCTGGAACCTGGGCTGAACAGCCCCCCGGTCGGAACCCCCAGCACAGCCAGCACCTCGCCGACAAAGGACACTGTGCCAAGCGCCAGCACGGTGTCACCGAGCGTGGCGAGGTCGATGTCGCCCAGCGCCGGCAGGCTGGTGTTCCAGCCGCTAAATGTCAGGTGCGGCACGTTCACCCGCACCGGAATGACGTGATGCTCGCGAAGCACCCCACGGACACCGGCGATGTCCTTGCCGTCGGGGATGCAGAGTAGGACGGTCTTCGGCGAGATCCCCCGGGCTGCGCACCACCGTATGGCGGCCGCCACGGCCGCCGGGTTGGCGGCAGCGTCGACGACCCAGCGCCGCCCGTTGACCATGTGGGTGGACAGCCGGCCCGGCAGGCGCACGGAGTTCAGCAGTCGGGCCACGGCCGTGCTGTCGATGTCGATTCCGGCGTGGCGGAGCAGCGCCAGCGCCGCGGCCGCCCCCGCCCAGGCGTTGCGCCGCCCCAGGCCCTGCGGCCAGCGGACGCCGCGGAGCGGCGCAGTCCGCACGGTCTCCACGGGCAGTCGTGCCGCGGCCAGCTCCTGGCGCACGACGCTCCTCCGCTGCGGCGCGGTCCACAGCGCCAGCGTTGAGGCTGACGCGGCGCCGATCTTGTCGCGGGCGATGCCGGCAACGCTGTCTGCCAGGACCCCGAGGTGCTCGTCGAACACCGGGGTGAGGACCAGCGCGTCGGCGGCGAAGAGCGACACCTCGTCGGACGCGCCCCCCATGCCGGCTTCGAGCACCCAGGCATCGCAGCCGGCATCGAGGAAGTGTCGGACCGCGGCGAGGCTGAAGAGCCCGGTCGGCGCCAGGTAGCCATCGGACGGCAAGGATCCCTCCCCCGCCCGGAGTGCCATTGCCATGCGAGTGATCAGCTCGGCATACGCGTCTTCGGTGATCGGCGCTCCGTCGACGCGGATGCGCTCGTGGTTCCCGCCGAGCGCCGGGCTGGTGAGGGTCCCGGTCCGCAAACCGGCGGCGATCAGCACGGCGGAGGCATAGGCAGCCGCGGTGCCCTTTCCCTTGGAGCCCGTGACGATGACCGTCAGCGGATGGGATGCCGCCAGGGCCTCGATGTCGATGCCCAGAAACGGCGCCAGGGCTCTGGCGCGGTCCCGGCTGCGCCGCTCGCCCGCGGCTCGCCCCCGGCCTCTGTCGCGAAAGAGGACCTGGTCGGGGGGACCGTCAGCCATGTCCCCTGAAGGGACGGCCGGTGTCGAGCTCAGCGAGAGTCGAGACGGTCGGCCACGGTGCGAAGGACCCGCGCCACGTCGTGCCGGGCCGAGCGCCGGCTCGGCTGCATGTGCGGCCGGTTGGCCCGCATGCGCAGCTCCTCTTCACGCAGCGCCATCTGCTGCTCTACGAAGTAGTGGTGGAACATGGTCACAGTCTAGCGTGATAGGTGCTTGACTGTCAAGGAACAGAGCTATATAGTTGCACAACGATGGCACTGGCGGAGATCGGCCTGCGACGGCCTGAGACGGCACCGGAGTCCGGCGCGAACCATGCTGTGGTGAGCGCGGTGGCCGAGCTGTTCTGGGGCGTCCGGCTCCTGCAGCGCGACTGGGAATCGGTGCCGGAGCACCTTTCCATCGATGCCACCCGGGCCCGGCGGCTCGCCACCAGGATCCGCGAATTCTGGGCTGACGGCCTGGGGTGCTTCACCGAGCTGTTCGTGCTGGCCGGCCGCGGTGGCCACCTGGATGATGAGACGCTCGACCCGTTCTTCGACGATCTGACGTCGCTCTGCCGCGCTCCGCTCGAGCGACGCATGCTCACCACCGAGGACGCCGCGGACCGCTCCCGCACCATCGCCCGGTTGAACGAGCTGCACGACGACTCCCGGACCCGCTCCGCCTACCACAGGCTGCTCGAGTCGGTGTGGGAGATGCAGGAGCCCGCCTGGCGAAGCGGCGGACGGGCGGCAGTGCGTCACGAAGCAGCCGCGTGGCAGGCGCAGGTCAAGCGTGGCGTGCCCCTGCCCACCGCTGCGTTCGCCTCCAGCTGCGGCGACGTCGCCGGGATGGCCGGTGAGGCCGCGGCGCAAGGCCGTCTGCTGGCAGCGCCCACCTTCTTCGGCACCGGCTTCTGCATCGTCGACGCCGGCCCCCGCACCATCCTCAGCTCCCCCGGGGAGCGAGGCGCGGACGGCTCGCAGCGCGTCCGGGCCGCAGCCCGCGCCGCGGCGGCCCGGTACAAGGCGCTGGCCGACCCGTCGCGCATGGCGATCCTGGCGCTCTGCCAGGAGCAGCCGCTGACCATCGGCGAGGTGGCCAAGCGCCTCGACCTGTCGCAGCCCACGGTGAGCGCTCATTTCACCGCCCTGCGCGGCGCCGGCCTGGTGCGCGAGGTGGACGGGACCCGCCCGGTTCGCTACCGGCTCGACTCCGGGCGGCTGGACGGCATCCTCGGCGAGGTGCGCAGCCTGGTGCTGAACGAGGCTCCGTAGGCCGGGGCTATTCTGCCCCGGGTGAGCATGCAGTACCGCCGCCTGGGCCGCGCCGGAGTCCAGGTGAGCGTGCTGTCCTTCGGGTCGTGGGTGAGCTTCGGTCCGCAGC
>JAFAJR010000183.1 GCA_019236085.1 Candidatus Dormiibacterota bacterium | reverse complement strand
GTGGGCGCGGTGCCGGTACACGGTCAGGTCCTGGCGGAGCAGGTCGACCTCGTACAGCGCCTCGCCGGTGGCGATGTGCTGGGTGCGCAGCTTGCGCTGGCTGGTCCGGCTCGCCGACAGCGTGGCAATCCCGCCGCCCCGGAAGCTGAGCGAGCAGTCGGACACCTGGGCGACGTCGGTGCCCGCCTGGCTCACCGCCGCCGCCACGTGGTCGACACCGAGCCCGCGCCAGTAGCGCAACGCCAGGTCGATCTCGTGGATGAGCAGGTCACCGACAACGCTCAGCGTGCTCTGGGTCGTCGGCGGCGAATGGCGCACGCCGAGCAGGTGCACCGGCGGTCCTTCAAGCATCGCCGCGGCGGTTGTGACTGCTGGGTTGAACCGCTCGACAAAGCCGCACATGAGCGGCAGCGAGCGCCGCGCCGACTCCTCGACCACGGCGCGTGTGTCGGCGGGTTCCGGCGCCACCGGCTTCTCAACGAGCAATGGAAGCCCCAGGGACAGCAGGTCCAGCGCCTGCGCAGCGTGCAGCCGGGTGGGAGTGGCCAGCACCGCTGCATCGCAGGGGCTGGCCGCCGACAGGTCGCCCGCGTAGTGGCAGCCGTAGCGTTCGGCCAGCGGGCGGGCGCGCTCCAGGTCCACATCGACGATGAGAGCCAGCTCGGCCGCGTCGGATTCGGCGATCACCCGGGCGTGGTTGGCGCCCATGGACCCGGACCCGACAAGCGCGAGACGGGGCAGCGAGGTCACAGCTCCGGCACCGCCGGACGGGAGAGGACACGTTCGCCGGAACGCGAGGCGGCCACCGCCTCACGCCGCAGCAGCGGAAGGATCAGGACGACCATCACGGCAACAGTCGCGACGGCCCCCGCCAGTAACCCGAGCTCCACGCGGAGGAAGAGCGAGGACCCCAGCGCCGTCACGACAAGGAACGCCACGACGCCCGTGACCCAGCCCGCGGTGGCTCTGGGGAATCCGTTCAAGGCGATGAGGGTCTGGTTCAGCACCTGGGCGACCATGAACACGGCGCAGGCTCCGCCCAGCAAGGCGAAGTCGAGATTCCCCAGGTCGAAGCCGCCGCCGAACAGGATCCGCGCCGCCACCGGTCCCAGCAGCGCCAGGCCTGCGACTGCGAGACCGCCAAAGGCCAGGACCACCGCCAGCATTTGCACCAGCGCAGACCGGAATTCCGTGAAGCGGCGCTCGGTGTGCAGCACGGTGAGCTTCGAGAGCAGTGGCGCCTGGACGGCCTGGAGCAGAAAGATGGGGATGAAGGCGATGATCCGCGTCGCCAGGAAGCGGCTCGCTGCGGCATGCTGCGACGGGGTGGCCAGCACCTGCACCGCCGCGGTCCCGATGCTGAGCAGGAACTGCGTGCAGACCGATGCAACCAAGAGGTACGTCAGAGCCTGCGACAGCTCGCTCCATGAGGCGCGCGGCCCGGGTCGGAGAAGGCCGCGCCGGCCGCTGACGGCGATGAGGGTTGCCAGCAGCGAGGCCACCACGAAGGCGAAACCGTAGAGACCGGCAACCTTGACTCCGGCAACCGCCAGCGCGGCGCACAGCAGGATGCGGAAACCGCCCTCGGCGCCGATGAGCAGGCCGTAGCGGCCGAACGCGGCATTTCCCAGCAGCGTGCCCCGGCCCAGGAACTCGGCGAGGAACGCGGCGAGGCCGAGCAGCATGGCCCAGACGAAGAGCGCGTCGCCGTTGAAGAAGACGGATGCCAGCCAGGAGTGCAGCACCACGCCGATCACGACCAGTGGGCTGAGCAAGGCCAGCCCCGCCACCGACGCACGCAGCACCAGCGGACGGCCGCCCTCACCATGAGCGCGCCGGGCCGACAGCGCCCTGCCGATCACCTGCTCGAACGGCAGGAAGATGCCGGTGCCGAGAACAAAGATGAGCGACCAGAAGACGGACAGCGGGTTGGCTCGCGTCGCGCCGAGGGCGCGCCCAGCGACCACCAGAAACGCGTACTGGGCGATGCCGCCCAGCACCAGGCCGACGGCGACGCTGAGCGTTCCCTCGGGCAGGGGGCTGCGGCGCCGGCCCGCCGCCCCCGGCTCAGGGGTAGATGCCACGAACCGCAGTCGCGTCCGCCACCCGCTTCACCGCGACCAGATAGGCGCCGAGACGGAGTGACACCCCGTGCAGGTCGGCCTCGTCACACATCTGATGGAAGGCCCGCTGCAGGATGCGCTCCAGCCGCCGGTTGATCTCACCCTCTTCCCAGAAGAAGGACTGCAGGTCCTGCACCCACTCGAAATACGAGACGGTCACGCCTCCGGCGTTGGCCAGGATGTCAGGCACGAGCGTGATACCGCGGCGCTCCAGGATGGCGTCGGCGTCAGGGGTGGTGGGCCCGTTGGCGCCCTCGATGATCAGCTTGGCGTGGATGTGGCCGGCGTTACGCACTGTGATCTGGTTCTCCAGCGCGGCGGGGACCAGCACGTCGACCGGGAGCTGCAACAGCTCGCTGTTGCTCACGTAGTGAGTGCCCGGGAAGTCCTTGATGCTGCCCGTCGCCTTGCGGTGGTCCTGCAGGGCTCGCATGTCCAGGCCGACCGGCGAGTAGATACCGCCAAAAACGTCTGAAACGGCACAGATGCGAAACCCGGCGTCGTGCATGAGCTCGGCGCTGACGCTTCCCACGTTGCCGAATCCCTGCACCGCCACGGTGCACTCGGCGGGATCGAGGTGCAATCGCTTGCAGGCCTCCAATGCCACGATGGTGACGCCGCGCCCTGTGGCGCTGGGCCGGCCCTCGCTGCCGCCGATCTCCAGCGGCTTGCCGGTCACGACCGCCGGGATGGAGTAGCCGTGCTCCATGGAGATGGTGTCCATGATCCAGGCCATGATCTCGGCCGACGTGTTGACGTCTGGCGCGGGAATGTCCGAATCAGGACCGACCAGCACGCTGATCTCACTGGCGAAGCGTCGCGTGAGGCGCTCGAGCTCTCGGTGCGACAGCGTGGCCGGGTCTACCACCACGCCGCCCTTGGCGCCTCCGAAGGGGATGTTGACCAGCGCGCACTTCCACGTCATCCACATGGCCAGCGCCTTCACCTCGTCGATGTTGGTCTCGGGGTGGAAGCGCAGACCGCCCTTGGCAGGGCCACGCGTGAGGTTGTGCTGCACGCGGTAGCCCTCGAACATGCGAAGCCCGCCGTCGTCGAGCTTCACCGGGAAGCGCACCACGAGCTCTCGCCGGACCTGACGCAGCACCGCCCGCAGCCCGGGTGTCAGCTTGAGGATCTCCGCCGCGTTGTCGAACTGCCGCTGTGCGTTGAGCCAGGGGTTTGCCTCATCGAGCACAGGGGCCACGGCGCTGGTCACGGGAATCGAGCCTAGCACCCGGCAACGCGGCTGAGACGATCGGCGACCCTATACTCGCCGCGCGATGGCGGTCTCCCTCGCCGCGCTCGCCCCGGTGGCGACACTGCTCGTCCTGCTGGAGGTGGCTGCCGGCACTGTGGCTGCGGCATACCTCGTGGACTGGACCGGCCGGGTGGGCCGCGGCTTCGTCGGGACCACAGCTCTGATCTGTGCTGCTGTGATGGGAGTGGACATCCTCATCGGCGCCAACGTCCCCTCAGATACGACGCTGGTGCATGGCGCGCTGCCGGCGCAGCCTCTGTCAGGCCTGGTGCACTGGTGCGTCTGGTTCGCGGTGTCGCTGCTCGGCTTCGCGCTGTTCTGCTGGATCGGAACCGACGCCGCGCGCCGCGTCGTCGGCGCGCTGACGATTGCCGTCGGCGGTGCTGCGCTTGGCATGGCCGCAGCAGCCTTCGGTCCTGCGGTCGGTGGCGGGTCGGTGGCCGCGCTGGCGTTCGTTCCCGCAGCGCTGGTGGGTGGGAGCGCTCTTGCCGGCATGCTGCTGGGGCACTGGTACCTGGTGGCGCCGAGCCTCTCGTTCCGCCCGCTGCGCCAAGTCATCAGGCTGGTGTTCGCCACCGTCGGCGTGCAGCTCGTCGTGCTGGTGGCCGTCATCGCGCTGCAGCCATCGCAGGTGCGATCAGCGTTGCTGGTCTCGGAATATGCGCTGCCGTTCTGGCTGCTGATCGTCGGCGCCGGCATCGTCTTCACGGTGGCGGTGGCCCTGCTCACGCGCCACTTCGCCAGGATGCGTGCCAATCAACCGGCGACCGCGATGCTCTACGTCCTCATCATCAGCGTGGTGATGGGCGTCGTGCCGGCGCACATGCTGTTCTTCGTCACGGGAGTCCCGGTGTGACCAGCCGGGCCACCTGGGCGAAGGTGTCGTCCCAACCTGTCCGCCGGTAGCGGGTCCGGATCTCGGCCTCCTTCGCGGCGAGCACTGCGTCATCGAGGTATTTGAGCAGCGTTCGCAGGCACTCGCCGGCGTCATACGGGTCGAAGTAATCGATGAGGTCGCCGGCGATCTCCGGCATCGACGAGGTGTTGGATGCGACGCAGACCTTGCCTCGCGCGAGAGATTCGGCGACGGGCAGCCCCCAGCCCTCGAACACTGAGGGATAGACGCTCAGGCGGCAGTGCTGATACAGCCATGCGAGCTGCGCGTCGCTGACGTCATGCAGCAGCGTGACGTTAGCGTTCACCTGAGGATCCGTGGCGAGCAGATGCAGCGCATCACCCGCGAGCCATCCCTGTCCGCCGACGATGACCAGGCGAGGCAGAGGAACACCGTGGCGCTGCGCCAGCTTCCACACGTTGTAGAGCAACGCATGGTTCTTGCGCACCTCCAGCGTGCCGACGGTGAGGATGAAACCTCCAGGCTCGATGCCGGATACGGCTTGCTCCTGGGGAAGGACATCCTCGCCGAGGCGTACCACCTCGATAGGGGGCTGGGGTATGAGGAGATCGGCGCAGAACCGCTCCAGGTCGGCACGCGTCGACTGTGAGATCGCCAGCAGCCCGTCCGCAGTGCTGCACATGTCGAAGAGGTAGCTCGCATACCGCTCGAAGAGTCCGGGGCCGAAGAGATGGGGTTGGAACACAGGTATGAGGTCGTACACCAGGTAATGCAAGCGGCATCCCCGGATCAGCTTGGTCCGTGTCAGCGCGTCCACCAGCGCCGGCTCGTCCCACACCTTGCCCAGGACCAGCAGTGCGTCGTCGCTGCCGACGTTCAACGACACCGGAGACGACGGACGCCGTGCACCTGCCGTGTCGCGGCGAGCTGCGCGTCGCAGGTCGCGGGCCGCCGCCACCGCGTTGCGGCCTGCTGACTTGATCGCCTGCCGCTGTTCGAAGCTCAGACGGCGGCGCAGCGAGACCGGAGTCCGTCGCGCCGCAGACCGAAGGCCGGCCGTCAATCCGCCAGAAGACGAGCGTCGTGCCGCGTCGGGTGGGGTGGCGGTGGGCGCTGACAGCGTCTCGGCGCCGACCTCGTGCAGCACCTCGCGGTCGGAGTCAAAAGCAAAGAATCGCGCGTTGCCGCGAGCCTGGTACCGCGACGCGATGCTGAACACGACGCGCTGAACGCCGGTGTGATGGCCGGACCAGGCGCGAAGGTCAGTGAGGTCGATCCACAGCGTTCCGCTCACAACGACGCCACTGCCTCGGCGACGCCCTCAAGGCAGCGTTCCCACAGCACGGCCTCGCTGCGCCGCACCTGCTCTGCTGAGCGCTGCCCCGCCGGCCGGCTGAAGGCGTGCAGCATCGCAGCGCGAAACTCCTCCGGCGTCCGGGCAGCATGGATGTTGGGCAGGTCCATCAGATCTTCGAACGAACGTAGCGCGTAATCGGTTGCAACCACTGGGCGGCCCGACAGAATCGCCTCCGCCGTCTTGAGGTTCGAACCGCCGCCCTCGGTGATGGGCAGGAGGATGACGTCAGCCACCCGCAGCAGCGCCGCCAGGTCGGAGTCGGTGACGCGTCCCAGCGGCCACAGCCTGCGCCACATCGTCACCTGGTCCACGGTGCGACCGCGAAAATGTTCGTGCATGTAGTCGGCGACGCCGCCGGCCAGGAGGACGCATGTATCAGGGGCAAGGAAGCCGAGGCGTGTCCCCACCGTGCTCATGAAGCCAACCCAGTTGGGCGGATGCGCGCTGCCGACGAACAGTGCAGTGTGACGGATGCCGCGGGCTGCGATGCGGGCCTTCCAGCGACGCTCTGACGCAGCGCTGCTGGGCCGACGCGATGCGCCGTTGCGCGCCACAATCACATTGCCGGCGCCCATCGCCTGATGCGCCTGGGCATCATCGTCACTCACTGCAATGCAGATGTCGCAGCGCTGGGCCAGGTCTCGTTCCAGGCTCTCGATGCGACCGGTCAGAGCTTCGACGTCCTTCGCGTCCCAGCCGGCTCCGGCGAGGATCTCGCGCTTCATCGTGTGTTCGACGTTGTGCGAGCTGAACACGAGGCGCGGACGCATGCCGAGTTCATCCAGTATCGGCCGCACCCCCAAATAGGGAAACGCTTGCTCGATCTGCACCGTGTCAGGGCGAAATGCCTCGACCAGGCTGCTGAACCGCCGCCGCATGCCGGGGTCCCGGTGCAGTTGCTCAGAGCAGATGACGTCACCCGTCC